>JAHHQV010000069.1 GCA_020026175.1 Phocaeicola sp.
ACCACCGAATTGTATCATATTTCACTAATTCTCAATAATTTGCGTGATTCATTTTCAGGGGTTAAACCTCCAATTTCAATGTTCCATATATAAAATGAGAGTTGAGATAATCTGCGGAAATTTTGATGAAGAAAACTTACTTAAACTTGGATTTGCAGGACATCAACCTGACTTGTCGAATTATTACACAAACAATGGAAGCCTTTATATGACATCGCTGGTATTTATGGCCCTCGGTCTACCTGCACCTCAAGGCACGCATGGCATTAAATACAGCTAAGACAGTAACTCCTACATCGGCAAATACAGCCATCCACATTGTTCCTATCCCTACTGTTGCAAGACTTAGAACCGCTACCTTTATCCCAATAGCCAAGCATACATTCTCGCGGGCTATACGTATCGTACGATTGGAAATATTGATAGCCTTTACTATCTTAGACGGTTTATCATCCATCAACACTACATCGGCTGCTTCGATAGCAGCATCACTTCCAAGCCCACCCATTGCTATTCCTACATCAGCAAACTTCAATACTGGTGCATCGTTTATACCGTCTCCTACAAATGCAAGGCTTTCTCCCGACTGCTGTTCCGCCAGCAACTTTTCTATATGTCTTACCTTATCGCCAGGTAATAATCCGGCACTATAGGTATCTATACCTAGTTTTCCTGCCACATCTGAAGCAACTTCCTTACGGTCGCCTGTAAGCATTACTGTATTCTTTATACCATGGCGTTTCAGTAAAGAAATCGTAATATAGCTATCTTCTTTTATATAATCATTGATAACTATATGTCCTACGTATTTACCATCGACTGCTACATGAACAATTGTACCAATACAATGGCAATCATGCCAATCAACGCCTATATATTCCATCAGTTTATGATTGCCGGCATATACCGTATAACCATCTACTTTGGCCTTTACACCATGACCAGACAATTCTTCAACTTCAGTTATAATGCTATCATCTATTTTTTCATCCGAAAAAGCCATACGAAAAGCTTTTCCTATAGGATGAACTGAGAAATATTCTACATGAGCTGCAAGATATAGCAGTTCTTTCTCATTGAAATCTTTAGGGTGAACGGCTTCTACAACAAATTCACCACGAGTAAGTGTTCCGGTCTTGTCGAAAACCATAGTTCTTACTTTTGACAAGACATCCATATAATTACTGCCTTTTATAAGTATGCCTTCACGTGAAGCACAACCCAATCCTCCAAAAAATGTAAGTGGAACGCTTATGACCAATGCACACGGACAAGATACTACCAGAAATATCAAGGCACGGTGTAACCATATGGAAAAAGTTTCTATAAAACCCGCTGACGAAAACAATGGTGGCAAAAAAGCCAGCAATAATGCGCCAACTACTACTATAGGTGTATATACTCTGGCAAATCGTTTGATAAATGACTCACTTCTGGACTTACGTGTATCTGCTTTTTCTATAAGGCTTATAATTTTTGATACGGTACTTTCCTTAAAACTACAGTTTACTACAACACGAATAACACCTGTAAGATTGATACAACCAGACATCACCTCATCACCAGTCTCTAAAAAACGAGGCATACTCTCTCCTGTCAGTGCCACTGTATTCAATGAAGACGAACCTTCAATTATCTTGCCATCCAATGGAACTTTCTCGCCAGGTCTTATTACTATAACCTCACCTATCATTACTTCATCGGGAGATACTGCTACCGTTTCACCTCCACGCTCTACGTTAGCAGTATCAGGACGGATATCCATCAGATGAGAGATACTGTCACGGCTTTTGCCTTCTGCATATCCTTCAAAAAGTTCACCCACTTGGAAAAAGAGCATTACGAATACAGCTTCTGTAAATTCTGTTTCCGCATCAGGAAGAAAGCCTATGCAAAGGGCTCCGACTGTTGCCAAAGACATCAGAAAATGTTCATTGAACAAATCTCCTCTTATAATCCCTTCTAAAGCTTCTTTCAAGGTTCCGTATCCTACAAGTAAATAAGGTATGAGATAAACAAAGAACAATTGTAATACTGTCATATCGTTGTTTCTTTCCAACATCACAGCTATTATAAGCAAAACAACTGTAATTGCTAAAAGAGTAATCTTCTTTCCTAAGTTCTCATGAGAATGATGGTGTATATGACCATGTTCGTGATGATTATGATTTTCTGCCATAGTTGTAACTTTTATTATTGTATGATACAAAGATATTACTAACATTTTACAACCGGGTTGCATACATGATAATAAGAAATACAATGCAACCGAATTGCATTATAAAGTAAAAAGACTATTACACAAGTATTTATTTGTATCTTTGCAAATAGAGCGAATATAAAACTTACATAATCATGGGACATAATGATTTAACAAAATGCTTAGAACTTAAAGGAGTTAAACCCACTGCCAACAGAATACTGATATTAAAGGCTCTAAAAGAAACTGCACAGCCTTTGTCTTTGACAGATTTAGAAAATATTTTAGTTACTATTGACAAGTCCAGTATATTCCGTACCTTGACATCATTTCTAGAACATAACATAGTGCATACATTTGAAGACGGACGAGGTCTTTTGAACTATGAATTATGTACAAGCAAATCGGTATGCAACCATTCCGACTCACATATACATTTTTACTGTGAATCATGCAAAAAATCTTTCTGTATGAACAACATTCCATTCCCAGACTTTCAATTACCAAAAGGATTCACCATGAACTCCGTTTCTTTTGTAATAAAAGGAATATGCCCTACATGTGAAAAGGGACATAATTCAAAAGAATTGAATACAAACATATAGCAACAAAAAAATCCGATTCAAAGACTTCTCTTAAAATTCAAGAAAAATCTTTGAACCGGATTTTAATTTAGCAACAATTTTGTTTAAAAGGCTACTTCCCAATAAAACATCATATTTACATCACATTTCGAATCAATAAATACGAAATCATATAAATCATCTATCAATTGCTAGAAATGACCTGACCTTGTCCACGATAAAGTTTAATAGGTCCATCCAACAATACTGCAATAACTGTTATCTGACTATCCAACACATGTTCAGGTATATCTATATACATATTGCCAGGCACTTCACTCCAATAATTCTTGTTATGAATCTTATGAGGAAGCATAGTTCCATTACCTACAACCCATACTCTATTTACCTTGTTCACCAGACCCTTAACTTCTATAGCACCATTAGGTTTGTAAGGCAAATAAAGATATAATATATCTCCAGCCTTATTCAAGGTAGTATAACCCTGAAAATGTTCGTTAGGAATACCTGCTCTAGTTTCATAAATAGCTTCTTTATGTTTTTTGGTCCATCTTCCAAACTCTTTAAGAATAGCCACCTGTTCTTCAGGGATTGTACCATCTTCTTTTGGTCCTATATCAAGAAGAAGATTACCACCCATACTAAGGCAATCTACAAATGTTCTAAGAAGCATATGTGGAGTTTTATAATTCCTGTCAGAATGTTGGTAACCCCAAGAATCATTCATTGTCATACACAATTCCCAATATTTACTCTCAGGACGTACAATAGGAACTCCCTGTTCTGGTGTAGCATAATCGCCATATCCCTGGATTCTGGAATTAATAATCACATTAGGATTTGTAGAACGAAGAAGATTTACAATCCCTTTAGAATCCCATCTTTCTGCACTTTGCTCCCAGTCTCCATCAAACCAATACAAAGCAGGTTTCCACGTTGTATTAAGTTCCTTCAACTGAGCGAAATTAAATTTCTTAAAAGATTCCCATCTGGCTGCATCATCCTTATATCTCACCTCTGTACGAGTCTTATTAGGATAATCAGGATAAGACCAATCAAGCAAAGAATAATACAGACCTAATTTCAAGCCATGTTTTCTAACTTCATCCACAAACGGCGAAATCAAATCTCTCTTAGCCGGCGTATTATTAACAACACTCAAATCCCCAGCCTCTGTATCCCACAATGCAACACCATCATGATGTTTGGTAGTGATTACTGTATATTTTGCACCACTCTCCTTTATTAAGTCCACCCATTCTTTAGGATTATATTTTGATGCAGTAAATCCATCCAACTGTGACATATACTCGTCATATGGCAGATACTTGTTGAAGAAAGACCAACTTTCGGATACTCCATTCACAGCATATATTCCCCAATGGATAAATATACCCAACTTTGCTTCAGAAAACCACTCCATACGTTTTTCAAAAGCAGAATCATCCTTCAAACTATTTTTCGTCTGAGCAAACAAACTTGAACTCATGATGATGGCAATGACCCCAAATCCCAATATTCTTTTTAGCATAACTAAAATGGTATTTAATTTATGATTAACTAATAAAACTATTATCTCTATTTACAATAAAACACAACTTCCCAAAACACTACATTACAGGAAAAAAAAAGAGGAATGATCTCTCATTCCTCTTTGTGCGCTTGATAGGACTCGAACCTACACGTCTCACGACACCAGATCCTAAGTCTGGCGCGGCTACCAATTACGCCACAAGCGCAGGCTATCGTTTCGTCTTCAAACCATCGTTTGTTTCTCGATTGCGATGCAAAGGTACGCATTTTTTTGAAACCACCAAAACATTTCTCATTTTTTTTTCAAAAAAGTGCAACTTTCTTCAATTATCGTATCTTTTCCTTTAATAATATCACTTTCCAACATGTCAATCTTAATATCAGGCTCTATACCAAACTCCAATTGATTCATATCAGAATCAAACATAGGCGAAGCAGAAAATCTAATAGACCACCCATTAGGTATTTCAGAAGAGAAAGGCAAACCTGAACCTCCACCTGTCTTATCACCTATAATGGTTACATTAGGTAGTTGCTTCATAATATTTACAAAGTCATTGGTAGAACTATAAGACCTTCTATTGGCAATGACCACTGCTTTCTTTTGCCATCTTATACCATTTGAAGGTTCAATGAACACTGATTCGGGTTTAGAAAAATCATTATGTCCCGGTCCCGACTTATAAGACATATATCCTACAAGTTTCTTCTCATTAGTAAAACGTGAAGCAAGTTTATGAGCAGTAGTAAGATTTCCACCACCATTATTTCTCACATCTATAATTATACCATCACAAAGTTCCAATGCCTTAAACATATAATCAAGATTCCCCTCACCTATACCATCCGAAAAGCTACTACAATAAATATACCCTATATTATTTTCAAGAATCTGATACACCAAACCGGAAGTTATCTTATAGTCCTTTCCCAGATAATTACCCTGTATGCTATCACTAAAATTTCTCGGATAAGCATCAAACCACTCTCTATATTGAGATGTAGCTATTCCACTTCCAAGATTCACATGTCCGTCGCGTAGCTCATTTACCATATCCGACAGTACTTCAAAAAGATTGTACTGAGTCATATCCGGTGAAATTCGCTTTGAATACCTTTCGTGAACCTCATTCCAATCAAGTCCGTATTCACTTTTCTTATAATCCAAGAAACAATATTGCTCATCGATTATCTTCCATAAAGATTCAAAATTAGCATAAGGATCATTCCCCGAAACATCTTCTCTAATACAAGACATAAAAGGAACCATAAAAATCACTGCAAATATTCTTATCAAGTATTTATTCAACATAAGCATAAACATTTAATGTCACTCTAAATTCAGAAAGGATTAAAAGACTCGGATACCCTGTTCCTACTTTTTCCAGAAATCATATAGAAACTTCTAACAAAGCCTATCATAAAATTGTGTGAATACATATGGCTTTTCAGATTATTAAGCTTGAATTGCTGTATATCACAAAGATACCCTGTTCTTATTACAGATTTACCTACTGGGAAATCAAGCGTAAGTATCTGTCTGAAAGATGGAGCATTATGAAATGAAGTGAACAATACATTTCTACCACCATGTCCAAGAGAAAACAATTCATAATACGACTGTCCATACTCAGGAGAAAAGGCAATGCCCAAAACAGGAAGATTAATCTGATACCTTACAGTCATAGGACAATGCTTAATCCTGAATTTATATATGGCCATAGCTGAAGCGTCAAAACTGACATAAGCTTTAGCCTGTGCAGGATTATTGGAATTTCTGGTATTATAGACAAATCCTGCATTCACATCCAGCATAGGTCCAAACAACAATTTCAAATCATTGTTCACTTTATATTGGTAATGCATTGCATAAGTCCAATTGAACATACCAGCATAAGATTTTGCTGTTTTTGATACATTCTTTGTATATGCAAGATTCAATTGAACGACACTCTGGGTAGAAACCTTTCCATTCATAACACCTGTCATACGCATACGTTCATGCATAAACCTCAGTTCCAAGCCTTTATACTCCAATGGCGACAAATAAGTATCAAAAACATTCGAGAGGCCCGTACCCAATAAAGTGGAACGCATTACATATTTATCGCCATTCACATTCTGAGCAAATATCCTGCTGCCACAAAGCAGCAGAATAGCCATTGTTATAATTATTTTTATCCTGTTCATAAAATCAGAAAAGTTTCATCTGCCCATCATTGTCATTATCAGAATCCATATCATCCACATCATCTGTTTTCGAGTTTTCCAATTCCTTTTTCCCTGTATCTTCAGGTCGGATTACAGGTTCCAGTTCCACTATCTTATCTATCGTAAAAGTAGTAATTCTCTTGCCTTTGGCCTTAAAGCTTTTCACACCTACAAAATCAACAGCCTCAACTATCAATGAATCACGGAAACTATCATGACCTCCAAATACAATCTGTATTCTAGGATATTCTTCACTGGTAAGAAGAACAAGTTCATTATTCTTGTTTTCGCCCAAATAAGACTGACGCCTTGCATTTTGTTCCAATGTAAACCTTTTCAAGTAAGGATAATTCTGCTGCTCTGCATCATAAAGCACCGCCGTCCAGACCTTATCAGAATCATATTTCTCTATAAACTGAATATCCGGATCATAGTGATTATTCAAGTCAAAGTCAGTAGTATAGAATTCACCGTTCTTATGAACAACAAGTATATAGTCATCACTATGAAACTCACCCAAGAACTGTCCTCTGCCATCATAATTCAATCTGAGCACATCATGGTCGAACCATACATTCCTTCCTCCTAAAGTTGAGCCTCCCTTCTGTTTAAGACTTATCTTATGAACCTCTAGTCTGGTAAGAAGATTACCAATAGACTGACGTCCTCTGATAGCAATTTCACTGAAGTCACGTTCAAACACCAATTTCTTTATTCTAGGGTTCGGTCTCAGAGCCACCTTTACCACCTCTGCCTCTCCATTAGGATTTGCAGTAAAATATACAATTTTAGAACCTGGAGTTCCTTGAGTCACATCATATTCCCTGTCACGTATCATCGAAGTAACATTAAAACGCTTTATATAATGCGTACCATCCTTTCCGTCACGATATATCACGTTATATATAGTTCTTTTGTCATTTTTCTTGAACACATTGACATAAAGGATATTCTTACCCACAAAAAGCTTGTCGCTTATCCTTACAATCTTATACTTACCATCCTTATAGAAAACTATCACATCATCTATATCCGAACAGTTACATATAAATTCATCCTTCTTCAGTCCTGTACCAATAAACCCTTCTTCCCTGTTTATATAAAGTTTCTCGTTAGCCTCAACAACCTTAGTGGCAACAATCGTATCAAAGCTTCTTATTTCCGTCTTACGAGGAAAATCCTTGCCATACTTGTTCTTCAAAGTTTCATACCAGTTTATAGTATAATCAACAAGATGATTCAGATGATTGTCTATTTCCTTTATTTCAGCTTTCAGTCTGGACAATATTTCATCAGCCTTATCCTTATTGAATTTAAGTATTCTTGCCATCTTTATTTCCATAAGTTTAAGGATATCATCCTTTGTAACCTCCCTTACCATCTGAGGATAGAACGGCGTAAGCCTTTCATCAATATATTCACAAGCGGCATCCATATTGTCGGCCTGTTCAAACTTCTTGTCTTTATAGATACGTTCCTCTATAAATATCTTCTCCAAAGACGAAAAATGCAAAGACTCTATTTTCTCATTCCTTTCTATCTCCAGTTCTTGCTTAAGCAATGCAAGAGTATTGTCGGTAGCTTTTTTAAGAATATCACTTACAGCAAGGAAATGAGGCTTTTTGTCGTCAATCACACAACAGTTAGGCGAAATATTCACTTCACAATCAGTGAAGGCATAAAGGGCATCCAAAGTTTTGTCCGACGATACTCCAGGAGCAAGATGTACAAGAATTTCCACCTTGTCAGCCGTATTATCCTCAACCTTCTTTACCTTTATCTTCCCTTTTTCTACAGCTTTAAGTATCGAATCAATAAGAGAAGAAGTAGTTTTCCCATAAGGAATTTCAGAGATACAAAGAGTCTTGTTGTCAAGTTTCGATATTTTAGCACGTACCCGTACCACTCCACCTCTTTCGCCATCATTATATCTAGATACATCAATTGCACCCCCTGTCTGAAAATCAGGAAACAACTGAAAAGATTCTCCCTTCAGATACGAAACAGCAGCATCACAAAGTTCGTTGAAATTATGAGGAAGTATCTTTGACGACAATCCCACAGCAATACCTTCTACCCCCTGAGCCAAAAGCAAAGGGAATTTCACAGGGAGAGTCACCGGTTCCTTATTTCTTCCGTCGTACGATGATTGCCATTCTGTAGTTTTCGGATTAAACACTACATCCAAAGCAAATTTTGACAATCTGGCCTCTATATAACGAGGAGCCGCAGCACTGTCACCAGTAAGAATATTACCCCAGTTTCCCTGACAATCAATAAGGAACTCCTTCTGTCCCAACTGAACAAGAGCATCACCTATAGACGCATCTCCATGAGGATGGAACTGCATTGTATGTCCCACTATATTTGCCACCTTATTATATCTTCCGTCATCAAGACGTTTCATCGAATGAAGTATACGCCTCTGCACAGGTTTCAAGCCATCATTTATATGAGGTACGGCACGTTCCAAAATTACATATGATGCATAATCCAGAAACCAGCTCTGATACATTCCGCTCAATTGATGTCTTACTGTATCGTTGTTCTTGTCGGCCGGCTTATAACCAGAGTGATTCTCTTTGTCGGATAAATTATTAGCTTCTATATCAAAAGTATCTTCGCTCATGTTTAATATTTTAATAATGAATGGAGTATCATGCAAATTTAAGAAAAAAAGAGGATATATCACCAAAATGATATACCCTCTAAAACATTATAATTATAAAATACGCTATTTTGCTACTTTTTCAAGCCATTTTACCATCGAAAGCATTACTATCATAGATATCAGACACACTATCATGAATATTGCCCAGCAGTAACCTATAGGAATTGCATTATACATAAGAGGACCTATCCATAACAACAAGTTACCCACAGCCGTTGCACCAAGCCACAATCCCTGACAAAGTCCCAACAAATGCTTTGGAGCCACTTTCGAAACAAAAGACAATCCAAGCGGAGAGATGAACAACTCTGCTACGGTCAAAAGGAAATAAAGGACAATCAATACCCATGCACCTGCCTTTACCTGCTGGTCTATAGGAAGAGACTTATATTCAGTAGCCGAAGGATAGCCCATAGTCCATGAATAAACAGCCAAGAACAAATAAGCTAGTCCTGCAATGAACATACCTATAGCAATCTTTCTTGGAGTAGAAATTTCCTTACCTTTTCGTACCAAAGAGCCGAAAATCATCATAATGACAGGAGTAAGCGTAATAACAAAGAACGGATTGACTGCCTGCCATATTTCAGGTGCTATGGTTGTAGTATCAACAAAGTCTCTTGCAAACAACGAAAGTGAAGTACCATTCTGATGGAAAGAGAACCAAAAGAATATAACTACTCCCAAAACTGCAAACAAAGCATACAGACGCTGTTTTATTTCCTTGGCCATTGCAGCCTTTTCTTCAGGTGTATAAGTAACCTTTGTAGCAGCTTCTTTCTTTCCAGGATTAGGGAACTGTTTCTTGGTTACAAAGAAAATAACAAGAGAAATAAGCATTGCGGCTACAGAAGCCAAGAAAGAATAATGTATACCCTCATTGAATATCTGAAGATATTGTGCACAGGCATCACCCATGTTTGATATATCACCGCCACACTGCGACATCAGCGTATTAAGATTACCCATAGCCTCAGCCGACATACCATTAGTTCCTTTATCTATATAATCATGACAAAGTGCCGGAAGTCCTGCATTATAGACCATATTGTGAACATTAAGCCACCAGCTTCTCAACAAAGGAGCTATAAATGGTGCTATAAGTCCACCTATATTGATAAACACATAAAATATCTGGAAACCAGAGTCTCTTTTACTCTTGGCCAAAGCCAGTTCCTGTTCACCATTCTTGGCAGCCTCAGCTTCGTAATCATCATACATCTGACCTACGATAGCCTGAAGGTTCCCCTTGAACAGACCGTTACCAAAAGCAATAAAAAACAAAGCTATACATGTAAGTGTAAGCAACCAGCTTGTATTATCCACATTTGCAGTAACAGGTATCGACAATGCAATATAACCCAAAGCCATTACAATAAGACCTGCCATAATCGTACCTTTATAGTTTTGTTTTCTGTCGGCTATAAGACCTCCAACAAGACTCAACAAATAGATACCTGCATAAAAGAAAGAATAAATCAGCGTACTTTTTTCTTCGCTGATACCAAACTTGGAACATAAGAACAACACCAAAACAGCATTCATGATATAGTAGCCAAAACGCTCACCCATATTCGATAGTGCTGCAGGAATTAATCCTTTAGGATGGTTATTAAACATAAATAATGAAGATTTAAATGATTAATGAATTATTTTTTGACAAAAGTATAAAATCCTCTGAATATATACAATACCATACACTTCTGGATAACTTTGTACATACCAATATTCATCAATCTCAATACATTTGCAAACAATTT
>JAHHQV010000070.1 GCA_020026175.1 Phocaeicola sp.
CTTGCTTCTTCAAAAATTTTTACTAACGTTGCATTTGCTGTTGGACTCTGCAATTTCGGCTTTAATATGCTAATTGATGAAAAATAAACATCAACTACAACAAAAACCTCGGATAATAGTTGTATTTTTGCAAACAATTGATTTATAAACCATACTTGAATAATATGTCACAAAAAGAAAAAGAACAACACCTGACGGGACTTACTGACAAACAGGTAATTGAAAGCAGGCAAAAATACGGAGAGAATTTTCTTACTCCTCCTAAAAAGCCATCCATCTGGAAACTTTATCTCGAAAAATTTCAAGATCCCGTAATCAGAGTTCTACTGATAGCTGCTTTTTTCTCTTTCATAATTTCTATTATAGAAAATGAGTATGCTGAAACCATCGGTATCTTTTTCGCCATTTTCCTGGCTACCGGCATAGGCTTTTATTTTGAATATGATGCAGGAAAGAAGTTTGACCTCCTGAATGCTGTCGGGGAAGAAACTCCGGTTACGGTGATTCGCAACGGAAAAATAAGGGAGATTCCTAGAAAAGACATAGTCGTGGGAGATATTGTGGCGTTAAATACCGGAGAGGAGATTCCTGCAGACGGGACTCTTCTAGAAGCTGTATCGCTACAGATAAATGAAGCGAGCCTTACGGGAGAGCTTATGGTAAACAAGACTACAGACGAAGTTCACTTTGATGATGATGCCACTTACCCATCGAACACTGTAATGCGCGGCACAACGGTTATCGACGGACATGGGGTAATGAGGGTTGACCGTGTGGGTGACGCTACTGAAATAGGCAAGGTGGCACGACAGGCTACAGAACAGAGCGAAGAGGAAACTCCGCTAAACATACAGTTGAAAAAACTTGCCGGACTTATCGGTAAGGTCGGTTTTACAATAGCAGCACTCACCTTCATTATATTCACAACCAAGGACCTTTATGCCACGTTTACTACACAGACTGTAGATACATGGGAGGAATGGCTGGTTGTAGCACAGATTGTACTGAAATATTTCATGATGTCTGTAACACTTATCGTAGTGGCCGTGCCGGAAGGACTGCCAATGAGTGTAACGCTCAGTCTTGCTCTAAACATGAGACGAATGTTGAAAACCAACAATCTGGTACGCAAGATGCATGCTTGCGAAACGATGGGGGCTATAAACGTGATTTGTACCGACAAGACGGGCACTCTCACGCAAAATCTCATGCAGGTACACGAAGCGAAGGTAGACGAGTCGAATCCTAAACTGATAGCCGAAAGCATTGCTGCCAACTCTACTGCCTTCCTCGAAGAGAAAGGTGAAGATGAAAAGCCATCAGGTGTGGGAAATCCTACCGAAATTGCACTTCTGTTATGGCTCAACGGCAAAGGCGAAGACTATATATCTCTTCGTGAAAATGCAAAGGTAGTCAATCAGCTGACATTCTCTACCGAAAGAAAGTATATGGCTACTCTTGTTGAATCTCATGTAATGGGAGGCAGAATACTTTATATAAAGGGAGCTCCAGAGATTGTGATGACTAAATGCAGCCTTGACAATGACTCTGCCACTTCATACAACGACCAGCTTCTGGCATACCAGAACAAGGCTATGCGTACACTTGGACTGGCATACAAGGTGATTCCGGAAAATGCTTCTGCCGACTGTGCTGAACTTGTGGCCGAAGGAGGAATGACATTCCTTGGAATTTTTGCTATAAGCGACCCTATACGCCCCGATGTGCCTGAGGCAGTGAAAAGATGCCAATCGGCAGGTATAGGCATAAAGATTGTAACAGGCGATACTCCGGGTACTGCTACAGAAATAGCACGACAAATAGGATTATGGAAAAAGACTGATACTGAAAGGAACAGAATAACAGGTGCCGACTTTGAGGCTCTTTCTGACGAGGAAGCCCTGAACAGGGTTCTTGACATAAAGGTGATGAGCCGTGCCAGACCTATGGACAAGCAGAGACTTGTGCAACTGTTGCAGAAGAAAGGTGCAGTGGTTGCCGTAACGGGCGACGGAACTAACGATGCTCCTGCCCTCAATCATGCCCAGGTAGGTCTGTCGATGGGTACAGGTACTTCGGTAGCTAAGGAAGCCAGCGACATTACATTGCTCGACGATTCTTTCCATAGCATTGCTACTGCCGTGATGTGGGGACGTTCACTTTACAAGAACATACAGCGATTCATTGTTTTCCAGCTTACAATAAATGTCGTAGCTCTGCTCAGTGTGCTGCTCGGGGCTTTTTTCGGTTCCGAACTACCTCTCACTGTCACACAGATGCTTTGGGTGAACCTCATAATGGACACTTTTGCAGCTATGGCTCTTGCTTCTATATCGCCAAGCATGGATGTCATGAACGAAAAGCCTAGAAAGACTTCCGACTTTATCATAAGCAAGGATATGCGCAACAATATATTCGGTGTAGGATTCTGCTTTCTTGCTGCCCTTATGGGACTTATGGCTTATCTTAATGGGACCGAAATGGGAATGGACACACACAACCTTACGGTATTCTTCACCGTATTTGTGATGCTTCAGTTCTGGAATCTGTTTAATGCAAGTGTTTTCGGAACCAGACATTCTATATTCAAGGATGCAGGACATGCTATCGGAATGTTGAGCGTGGCTGCTCTGATACTTGCCGGACAGATTGTGATAGTGACATTCGGAGGTAAAGTGTTCCGTACAGAGGCTCTTCCTTTAATAGAATGGATTTACATAATAGGCGGAACGTCAATTGTGCTTTGGGCTGGAGAAATATGGAGAGCTATCAAAAGAATGAAAGAAGAATAAACATTTGAAACTATTATGAATCCTAATATAAAGAATATAATTTTCGACTGGGGCGGAGTACTCATTGATGTCACAATGAAAAGATTTGTAGCTACATGTAAGGAGTATGGAATTTCTTTCGGCGACGGTGAAATTTCGTCTACACATAAAGCCGGATTCTTTCAGGAATACGAACTAGGGAACATAAGTACCGAAGATTTACGTAACGAACTGAGGAAAAGGACTTCCAAAAACTTGTCCGACAAGGATATAGACTATATATGGAATACAATGATAGAGGATGTGCCTAAAGATAAACTGCAACTTTTGGAATCACTGAGAACCAGATACAACGTCTATCTTCTAAGCAATACCAACGCGCTGCATTGGGAAAGTGCCTCGGATGCGGTATTCTGTTTCAACGGATTGGGAAAGAATGATCTTTTCAAGAAGATTTTCTTGTCATACGAGATGCATCTTGCAAAACCTGATACTGAAATCTTTACCTGTATGCTGAAAGAGGCTGGATTGAAGCCGGAAGAGACTTTATTCATAGACGACTCTATGACAAACTGCAAGGCTGCAGAATCGGTTGGCATAAATGTGGCACACTATACACCGGGAGAAAGCCTGCAAGAGATATTCAAATGACATGAAATGAAATTTATTGAAGAAAAGGATACATCAGAAATAAAACCGTGTGCGGCTACTATAGGTTGCTTCGACGGGGTTCATCAAGGGCATCGTTTCCTCATATCACAAGTGTGCAGGGAAGCCCGAAAAGAACATCTGAAAAGTGCTATAATATCATTTCCGATACACCCACGACAGATAATGCAAAGCGACTACAGGCCACAGCTATTGTCGTGTATTGAACAAAAAGCCGAACTTATCAGTTGTATAGAAGGTGATTATTGCATTTTACTGCCTTTCACCAAAGAGCTATCAAAACTTACTGCACGACAATTCATGCAGCTGCTGTACGACAAGTGTAATGTAAGAGCACTGGTGATAGGCTACGACCACAGATTCGGACACAACAGAGCCGAGACTTTCGACGACTATTGCAGGTATGGAAAGGGAATAGGCATAAAGGTGATAAAGGCCGAACCTCTGAAAGACGAAGATAGCGGAAATTTCATCAGCTCGTCTGCCATAAGGAAACTGCTCATGGATGGAAATGTAACAGCCGCAAACAGATTTTTAGGATACAGATACTACATAGACGGGACCGTAAAAGGAGGACACAGGATAGGAAGGACTATAGGTTTCCCCACAGCAAACATAGAGCCTTCGTGTCAGGACAAGCTCGTTCCGGCATCAGGAGTATATGCAGTAAAAACATATATAGACGGGAATAGCTATAGAGGAATGTTGAACATAGGCTACAGACCTACAATAAACAACGGCACGAACATTAGTATAGAAGTACATATAATAGGGTTCGACAGCGACATCTACAATCACAGGATACGCATAGAATTTATGGAAAGAATCAGACCGGAAATAAAATTCAACTCGCTGGAAGAACTTACCAGACAATTGGGAAAAGACAAGATTATCATATCAAAAATAGAAGATTAAACAACAATGAAGACATTCGAAGAATTAGGCGTTTCGGCAGAGATACGCAAGGCTATAGAGGAAATGGGATATGAATACCCTATGCCTGTACAAGAGGAAGTGATACCGTATCTACTTGGAAACCGAAATGACGTAGTGGCTCTGGCACAAACCGGAACCGGAAAAACAGCCGCATTTGGTCTGCCGCTGATACAGAAAATTGATGTAAAAAATTGTGTACCGCAAGCACTGGTGCTTTGCCCTACACGAGAACTATGCTTACAGATAGCCGGCGACCTGACCGACTACTCTAAATATATTTCAAACTTAAAGATTCTTCCTGTGTATGGAGGTTCGTCTATAGAGAGCCAGATACGCAGTTTGAAAAAGGGTGTACACATAATAGTGGCTACTCCGGGACGTCTTATTGACTTGATGGAAAGAAAAGTAGCACGCCTCAACACTATACAGGATGTAGTGATGGACGAAGCCGACGAAATGCTGAATATGGGATTTACAGAAAGTATCAATGCCATACTGGAACAGGTGCCTGAAGACAGAAACACCTTGATGTTCTCTGCTACAATGAGCCCTGAAATAGCACGTATAGCAAAGACTTATCTTCATAATGCCAAGGAAATCACTATAGGCACAAAGAACGAAGGCAGCAAAAACGTACACCATATAGCTTATATAGTTCATGCCAAAGACAAGTATCTTGCACTGAAGAGAGTAGCCGACTTCTACCCTCAGATATATGGTATCATATTCTGCCGTACTCGTAAAGAAACTCAAGAGATAGCCGACAAGCTTATCCAAGACGGATATAGTGCCGACTCTCTTCACGGTGAACTTAGCCAGGCACAACGTGACTTGGTTATGCAGAAATTCCGCCAGCGTCATCTGCAATTGCTTGTTGCAACAGATGTGGCTGCACGTGGACTTGACGTAAACGACCTGACTCACGTTATCAACTATGCACTTCCTGATGATACCGAAAGCTATACTCACCGAAGCGGACGTACAGGACGTGCTGGAAAGACCGGTATCTCTATCGCCATAATAAATATGAGAGAAAAAGGGAAGATGCGCGACATTGAACGTATCATCAACAAAAAGTTCTCTATCGAAACTCTTCCTGCCGGTAAGGACATCTGCGAGCAGCAGCTTATAAAAGTTATAGACGATATAGAGAAGGTAAAGGTGAACGAAGAGGAAATAGAAACTTTCCTACCTGGTATATACCGCAAGTTTGAATGGTTGAGCAAGGAAGACCTTATAAAGAGAGTGGTTTCGATGGAATTCAACCGATTCCTTGAATACTATAGTAATGCTCCTGAAATAGAACAGCCTAAGGCTAACGAAAAGGATAAATCGGACAAAGAACGCAAGAGCCGCGGTACCGACAAGGAAAAAGCAGCACGCAAAGCCGAAAAGGGATATGTACGCCTGTTCCTTAATGTAGGCAAGACTGACGGTTTCTATGCCAATCAGGTTATAGAACTTATAAACCGTAACACAAAGAAAGACCATATACAGATAGGTCGCATTGACCTTATGCAGAATTTCTCTTTCTTCGAGGTTATAGAATCTCAGGCAAAAACAGTGTTAAAGTCTCTTAACGGAGTTGCAATAAAGGGAAGAAAAATAGTCGTGGAACCTGCAGGAGAAAACAATGGCAAAAGCGACAAGAACGGCAGAAAACGCAGCGGCTCGAAAGAGGAAAGAAGAGACTCGGGCAAAAAGGACTCGAAAAAGTCATCAAAGGCTATGACTGAATCGACCAAAGACAATGAAAAGAAAAGCAAAGCAAGCCGCGAAGAACGTGGATATACATCTGCCAGAGGTCCTAAAAAGAAAGACGACTGGAAACAGTTCTTCGTACACGAAGACTCTGCTGCCAGTCCTGGCTTTGACGATGGATGGTCAAAGAAAAAGAAAAAGGGAAAGAAATAATAGTCTGCAAAAAAACTCCCATATTTCAGATTACATTCCCTGAGAGGAATATAGTATGAGATACATTAAAGAGCTACATCAACCACTCTCTATCAATGGTAATGATGTAGCTCTTTATTTGTTATTGATTATCGCAGAGTCAATATTCAAGGTATTCTCACAAAGATGTATTTACCGTTCATTATTTCCAACTTTTCTTTGCCTTCTATATACGGTGCAACATCTTCCTTGTCTTTGTACCTGCCATCCAATATCAACAGACTGTTGCAAGTATTCTTCAATGAATCTATCTGCCCATACGAATATACCTTTAATCTATCGGGGAAATACACATCCATATTCTGAGCCCTCCATACCCCAAGAGTAGTGACTCCTGAAACATTCCATTCCTTTTCTTTTTTCTGAGCCATGCGGCATAACTCGCCATATCCAAGCTGTGGGTTGAACTTCGGTATCTCGAATCCTACAATAAATGCCGTTATCAGAAAACCTGTACAGAATGTAACGACAGACATTCTTATATTCTTTGCCCTGAAAGCCATAGCCATAGACAGTATTCCTGTAAACGTAAGCAGTACAGAGCATATCACAAACAAAACAGACCATATATCTGGAATGATATTTGCAGCTACCATATAAGCAGGCAAGGTAAGAGATACTACAAATCCGGGGAAAGCGGCTGCCATTGCCTGCCATTTGTTCCATCCAAACTTGTCCATAGACATCAGAGAAAGATATGCCATAAACGGGAATATAGGTACTAGATATATCTCAAGTTTACTTCCAAAACAAGATAACATAACGAATGTAGATAATATTTCTATCACAAAGAGTTTCTGCAAGTCGCTACAAAATATCTTGTTCTTTATTCCCCATATCAGATTGCCTACATACAGTAGAGTCCATGGCGCAATACCATAGCTCAAATATATCAGATAATAATAGAAAGGGCGTTTATGAACAGAAACTTTTACAGAACGGCTCACTGTCTGTCCTACAGTCAAATTATATAGATATTCGCTGCCTGCTTCAACCCACACCATTCCGAACCATATGACTATACCGCCCACTATTATTGCCCAGACTTTCCAGTTCCAGTAATGGAAAAATGTCTTTGCCTCATGCTTGACTGTCAGAAAAACCAACGATGTGACCAATGGAATCAACAATCCCATAAAAGCCTTGAAGTAAAACCCCAACAAGATAAACACGGCAAAAAGCAACTGGTTACTCTTGAAATTACCCTTTTGGGTATACATCTTATAGAATGATTTCAGAGCCAGTATTATAAACCAGACCATAAACATATCCATTCGTAACACCATAGCCGTGCCTACGAAATACCCAGTTGTTATCATCATCAGTGGTGCTATTTTCCTGTTTTCCTTGCTTAGTTCGTGCCTACACCACTTGTCCATAGTATATACACATCCCAAAGCAGGTATTATGGAGAACATCATCAGAAGCCACATATGGTATTGCCCTGTAATCATCTTACTTAACATTATCAACCAAAAGTAAAATGGAGGCTTGTCACTATAGGGTACTCCGTTGTTTGTCAACATAAACCAATGACCATTGCGTATAGCCTCATCGGCTATACTTATATATCTCAATTCATTGGCAGGAGTAAAATCGCGTAAAGCACTGATTGGCAGCAAACAGATGAATACAAATATCAACCACTTCAGAAAGCTGACTCTGTCTGCCTTGTCACTAAGTCTGTTTAAATAATACATTTCACTTATTATTTATAATTGATGAATCTTTTGTTCTGACTCCAAGAATTATATTCCTTACATAAGCAATGAAGCCTACTGACTGTCCCAAAATAAGAACAGGATCGAGTCTGAATATACCATAGCTTACAATTATGCTGCTACCAATCAGACTTATAATCCAAAATCCTATAGGAAGACGAGATTCGTGCCTACGATATGAATAGATTATCTGGTAAATGAACCTTAATGTAAATATAACCTGACCGGCAGAACCGAAAATAAGCAGCCAGATTGGAATATCTTCATTTTTGAAGAACTGTAATATAAAGTTCTCTGTCGACTCAAACAGAAATATACATGCCACTATAGGAGTGAAAAACAACACTATCCTCAGAAGTTTGTTCATACTCTTCCATATGCCTTTTGCATTAAGATTCCATATATATATATAGTATGATATTATCTGTCCTAGAATTATAGAGAAATCGTCTCTGCACCATCCATATATAAACAAAAGGTATGAACCCACGATACTTAAAATCCAGAAGATGGAAGGAGAAACAATCTCTTTTGCTCTCTCTGATAATATCCATTGCACTAAGATTCTGGCTGAGAAAAAAATCTGTGCCAAGAATCCGATAATATAAACAATTGTCATTATATGTAATGTGTAGCTATATTATATATTATTTTCCTTTATACTATAATTGATATATCTGTGTTTCATCCACCTGTAGGCAAAACAATCCTTGAACGGAGAAATAAGCCTGTTCCATAAGTTGAATTTTGATTTTCCTGCCACTCTAGGGAAATGTCTTACAGGAATTTCCTTGTAGCTGCCTCCATCCTGCAAAAGTATAAGAGCCGGCAGGAACCTGTGCATACCTGTAAAAAACGGTATACGCTTGGCATAATCGGTATGAAGAATCTTCAGAGGACAACCGGTATCGGTAGCACCGTCATTGGTCATCATCCTTCTGAAACCATTCGCTATCTTTGACTGCATACGCTTAAAGCCAGAGTCTTTCCTGTTGGCACGAATACCCATAACAAGTTTGTTCTGGGCTACATATTCAAGCAAAAGATTGAAGTCTTCGGGAGTAGTCTGAAGATCGGCGTCTATATATCCAACATATTCAGACTGTGTAACATCGAAACCAGCTTTTATTGCAGCACTAAGACCTGCATTTTTGGCAAAACTGATATACAAGAAGTCTTCATGTCTGCCACATATCTCCTGTATACGTGAAAGGCTGTTGTCTTTTGAACCATCGTTTACAAACAGAATACAAGTCTGTTTCTTTGATACTGATATAAAATCGGACAATCTTTGTTCAAGGGACTCCATATTGTCTTCTTCATTATAAACAGGTACTATAACAGTAAAATCATAATTTGCAGTCTTATTACTGGCAAGAATATTCTGAGCAAATCTTTTCATAGAGTTATTCAATTAATGATTTTGCAAAGTTATCCAAAACTTTCAAATAATAATTACCATTTTATCCTTTTAATGGATTGCTGTCCGATTTGTACCACTCTATAAACTTAGCTATACCTTCATGAAGACTTATTTTAGGCTTATATCCCAGTTCTTTTTCAAGTCTGGAAGTATCGGCATAAGTCCGGGATACATCACCTTGCTGCATAGGTAGGTATTCCTTTACAGCCTCTTTTCCTAAGGCACTTTCCATTTCAGAAATAAAGTCCATAAGTTTTACCGGATGAGAACACCCTATATTATATATCTTATATGGCACTCCATTTTCACATTCACCAGCTTTAGGAATACTATACAACACCCGCATTGTTCCTTCTACTATATCGTCTATATAAGTAAAATCCCTGCTGAGATTGCCGTTATTGAATATCTTTATTGGTTCATCATTGGATATAGACTTGGCAAATAACATGGGAGCCATATCCGGACGCCCCCAAGGACCATATACAGTGAAATATCTCAGACCGCTAACAGCAAAATTATATAGCTTGCTATATGCATGAGCCATCAGTTCGTTAGATTTCTTGCTCGCAGCATACAAGCTTACAGGACTGTCTACCTTGTCTTCCTCAGAATAAGGCATCTTTGAGTTCAAGCCGTATACAGAACTTGAAGAAGCAAATACAAGATGAGCAACTCCATAGTTCCTGCAAGCTTCCAAAATATTAAGGAAACCTACAATGTTACTATTAAGGTAAGAATAAGGATTTGTTATGGAATATCTGACTCCAGCCTGAGCAGCCAAATTGACTACTTTATCGAATTTTTCTTGCTTGAACAACTTATCTACAGACTCTTTATCATCAATAGACATCTTGACAAACAAACAGTTCTCGAAAATGGAACTTTGTACCTTTTCATTATACACATAAGGATTGCCATGTTTTGATATGCCACATTCTTTTAGCCTTGCAAACTTGAGACGAACATCATAATAATCGTTTAATTCGTCAATACCTATAATGGTTTCACCCTTTTCAGCCAATTGACGCATCAAATTGGAACCGATAAAACCAGCAGCACCTGTTATCAAGATTTTCATAATTAATCTGTTTTTATAAATACTATTCGTAGGAAAGCCATTGTCGGCTATACTCTTACTTTATCTGGATTATGGTTACAAAAATACTATTTTTTCATGAGATTGAAGACAGTTAAAGCAAATCGTCATGACAATTTAACCCAAGTTTGATAGTAAATTTATGCATTTCTTTGCTACTCATTATTTTACA
>JAHHQV010000071.1 GCA_020026175.1 Phocaeicola sp.
TATAATATGCGACGGGAAATACTACAGCTATGCCGATGAGGGAAGGATATAACCTAAGAGACCATTTAAACAGAATGGTAAATTATTCGGTATTTTCGCAGTTTTTTTGTAAGTTTGTGGCTCTTAAGTTTTATATGAATATAATTATATATGAACAAAATAAGTGTCTCTGCACCAAAAGCTAGAATTTACACCAGCATCAACCTGCCTTCGTCGAAGAGTATCTGCAACAGGGCTTTGATTATCAAAGCATTGTCGGGTAGCAACAACAATATAGAAAACCTGTCCGACTGTGACGATACACGCGTAATGGTGAAAGGTCTTGACGAATTACAACCTACTATAGATATAATGGCAGCAGGTACAGCCATGAGATTTCTTACAGCATACTTGTCGGCAACCAAAGGTACACACATAATAACAGGTACCGAAAGAATGAAGCAAAGACCTATCAGCATTTTGGTAGATGCACTAAGGAAACTTGGTGCCGATATAGAATATACAGAAAAAGAAGGCTTTCCGCCTTTGAAGATAAACGGACACACACTTGAAGGTGAAAAGGTGTCATTGCCGGGCAATGTAAGTTCGCAATACATTTCAGCACTTATAATGATTGGTCCTGTTCTGAAAAACGGACTGACACTGACGCTTACAGGTAATATCATTTCACGTCCATACATAAATCTTACCATACAGATTATGCACGAATTTGGCGCCAAAGCCGAATGGACTGACGAAAAGACTATCAAAATATATCCTATAGCATACAAGCCTAATGACTATTATGTGGAAAGTGACTGGAGTGCAGCTTCGTACTGGTATGAAATGGCAGCACTTTCTGATGATGCAGAGATTACACTGCCGGGACTTTTTGAAAACAGTTTTCAAGGAGACTCTAAAGTTGCAGAAATATTCAGCGAGTTGGGAGTAATAACAGAATATAAGGATAAAGAGGTAGTATTAAGAAAAAGCGGAAACTGTACAGACAGGCTAAACTATGATTTCGTAAACCAACCCGATTTGGCACAGACTTTTGTAGTTACCTGCTGCATGATGAATATACCTTTCAGATTTACTGGTCTGCAAAGCCTGAAAATAAAAGAGACTGACAGAATTGCAGCTCTAAAGAAAGAAATTAGCAAGTTGGGATATATCATAGAAGAAAGCAACGACTCTGTTCTGGAATGGAACGGTAAGAGATGTGAAACAGACTTCAGCTCCGGAATAGACACATACGATGACCACAGAATGGCTATGGCATTTGCTCCGGCTGTACTGAAAACTGGAGAGCTTGTGATAAACGAGCCTCATGTGGTATCTAAATCATACCCCAACTATTGGAAGAATCTATTAACAGCCGGTTTCGGCATAAAGGAATTATAATTATGTGGGTACTTCTACTTGTTTTATTAGGTGTAGCATTATTTGGACTTATAGCCGGATATTTCTATAACAGAAACATCCTGAAAAAGATTGAAAAAGGAGAACTTCAGGAAGAGCCTGAAATTGTGGAGGTGGACAGTGAGTGCTGCGGACAGCATGAGACATGCGAAAGAGACAGCCTGCTTGCCGCTGTGAGCAAGGGTATTGAATATTATGACGACGAAGAGCTTGACAGATTCAGAGGACGCGAATCGGACAGCTATACAGAAGAAGAAATTGAAGAATTCAGAGATATACTGTACTCTACAAAAGAAATTGAAGTGGCCGGATGGTGCAGAAGTCTTCAACTAAGAGGAATTGAATTGCCCGATGAACTGAAAGACGAACTGTTCCTTATTGTAGGTGAAAGAAGAATAAGATAATATAAGATGACAGACCTGTTTCAATACACATTTTTTCAGAATGCTCTATTGGGCAGCCTGCTTGCCAGTATAGCATGTGGCATTATAGGCACATACATAGTGACTAGAAGACTAGTATTCATAAGCGGAGGTATAACCCATGCTTCGTTTGGAGGTATAGGTATAGGACTCTACAGCGGAGTGTCACCATTACTCACTGCTGCAATATTTTCGGTCATTTCTGCATTCGGTGTTGAATGGCTAAGTAAACGGAGTGATATGAGAGAGGACTCTGCCATTGCCGTGTTCTGGACTTTGGGAATGGCCGTGGGTATTATATTCAGCTTTCTAGCACCTGGATTTACGCCCGAACTATCATCATTTCTGTTCGGCAATATTCTGACCATAACCAGTCAAGACCTCATTCTTCTGGCAGGAATAAGCATTGCATTATCCGTTTTCTTCGGAATATTCATAAGACCTATAGTGTCAATCTCATTCGACAGAGAATTTGCCAAGTCGCAAAAGCTACCTGTAAACACATTCGAATATATACTTATGATGTTTATAGCTCTTACAATAGTGGCATGCTTGAGAATGATAGGCATAGTGCTAGTCATTTCATTGCTCACATTGCCACAAATGACGGCAAACCTTTTTACATACAATTTTAAAAGAATCATACTGTTGTCTATAATAATAGGGTATGCAAGTTGCCTTGGAGGATTAATTATATCATATCAGCTGCAGGTTCCTTCAGGAGCTGCTATTATTTTCACTTCTATTATAATCTATATTCTGGCAAAAGCCGGAAAAGAACTTGGCAACAAAAGGACAAAGGCAAGACAACAATTTTAACATAAAACAAATTCAAAAAAACAAGAAGATATGGAAATAAAGATTAACTCACTAGAGCAAATACACGAAGCTGCAAAACAGTTTATCAGAGAAATGGGCGACAATACAGTCTTTGCATTCTATGGTAAGATGGGTGCAGGAAAAACTACATTCATCAAAGCCGTTTGTGAGGAACTTGGAGTAACGGATGTCATAAACTCTCCCACATTTGCCATCGTAAATGAATACCGCTCGGAAGAAGCCGGAGAACTTATATATCACTTTGACTTCTATAGAATAAAGAAACTAGAAGAAGTATATGATATGGGATATGAAGATTATTTCTACAGCGGAGCTTTATGTTTCATAGAATGGCCGGAACTAATAGAAGAAGTGCTTCCTGGCAATGCCGTAAACGTTTACATTGAAGAGAATGAAGACGGAACACGTAGTGTACGTCTTGACGCATAATAATCTGACAGCAGAATGATTGTACACTATATAATACAATCTGTATTCGTAATTACAGGCAGCATATCTGTTATGGCAGCCATTTTCAACTGGAACTGGTTCTTCAATGCCCAAAACTCACAATTCGTTGTAAGCTATTTAGGCAGAAACTATTCCAGACTGTTTTATGCTTTGGTGGGGCTGCTCATGATTGGAACTGGAATATATTTCTATACAGAAACGAGCCTATGACAAGCCACATAAAAACAAAAAAAACGAGGTGCAACAGTTTATGCACCTCGTTTTTTGTATGTATCAAATTGTAAGTTTATCTACACTTCTTACTTGACAGGAATATTCTCTAAAGTAGCAATCAGAAAATCATAGAATTTCTGTACTGTAGGAATATTACAACGCTCTTCTGGAGTATGTGGGCACTGCAATGTAGGTCCGAAAGAAATCATGTCCAACCCAGGAATAACAGCACCGATAATACCACATTCCAATCCGGCATGAATCACTTTCACTTCAGGTTCTTCACCAAACTGAGCCTTATACGATTCTTTCATGGCATGAAGAATAGGAGATTTTACATTAGGCTCCCAACCTGAATATCCACCCGAACGAACGACTTGCATACCAGCCATAGAGAAGCAGCTTTCGATGGCAGTATTGCGGTAATCTTTCATTGACTCGCGAGAACTGCGTGTAAGGACCTTAACAGAAGCCTTTCCACCAGCTATTTCCACTATAGCAAGATTAGAAGATGTCTCTACTGTATCAGGAATAGTAGGTATATATCTTTCAACCCCATTAGGACAAGCAAATATAGCATCTACAAGGTTGTCGCGTATTTCATCAGGAACCATCTTCTTTGGAAGTTCTACCTGTTCGGCTGTAAATGTTATATTGTCTTCTATAGTAGCAAACTCATCTCTCCACACCTGTTCACATTCGCCTACAAAAGCCATAACATCTTCTACTTCTGACTGAGGAACAGTTATTACCACTTCACATTCACGAGGAATGGCGTTACGCATATTTCCACCTTCCCATGATACAAGGCAAGCCTCATCGTATGTAATTACCTGATTAAGGAAACGCGCCATAAGTTTGTTGGCATTGGCATGTCCCCATCCTATCTGAATACCGGAATGTCCGCCACGAAGTCCTTTCAAAGTAACCTTCAAAGCAACATCTTCAGGGTCTGTATCTTCTTCCTTGTATTCGAGAGTAGCTGTAAGGTCTTCACCACCGGCACATCCTATATAAAGTTCACCTTCATCTTCCGAGTCAAGGTTAAGCAGGATATCTCCGTCTATAGTTCCAGGTTTGAGTCCGAAAGCACCATACATTCCCGTTTCTTCATCGGCAGTGACAAGAGCTACAAGGGGACCATGTTTGAGTTCCTTATCTTCCATTACAGCCATTATAGCCGCAACACCCATACCATTGTCCGAGCCAAGAGTAGTACCTTTTGCCTTAACCCATTCACCGTCAATATATGTCTGTATAGAATCTTTTTCAAAATCGTGTACCGTTTCCTTATTCTTCTGTGGAACCATATCCATATGTGCCTGAAGAATGACAGTCTTACGATTTTCCATACCCGGAGTGGCAGGTTTACGATATATAATATTACCTGCTTCGTCCTTAAATGTTTCAACGCCTACACTTTTACCAAAATCCAACAAGAAAGCCTGAATTTTATCCAAATGTCCTGACGGACGAGGAATCAGAGTAAGTGAATGAAAATGTTTCCACACATTCTGTGGAGCTAAAGAAAGAATTTCGCTCATAATAAGATTTTTTTAGTTTGTGAGTTTTTTATTTATCAGCGGCAAAGCCACTAAACCATATATTCCTAACAAAATTAATAAAAAAGTTTGAATACCATGTACTAATAATGCAAATATTCCTGCATCGTCTTTACTCACACCGTACATCATCATCATTGTGATAACTGCAAAATGCCACGGACCAGCACCATTAGGGGTAGGAACAACAACAGCTATACTGCCCACTACGAATAAAACCAGCCCAGCCATAAAGTCCAATCCAGCCGAGAAATGAAAGCTGTAAAATGTTAGATAGAACTGCAGGAAATAACATATCCAAATGCCCAATGTGTAAAGTATATACAATACAGGATTCTTCACCTTTCTGATAGACAAGCATCCTTGCCATATATCACCCAGTATGCCCCTCACCTTGGCAAATACCGATATATTACGCACAAGCATTATCAACAGGATAACAAGAGAAATAAGACACACTATTGTGATATAGAAGTTGGAAGAAGAAAAAAGCCCGAGAAAACTATTCATATCGGTTCCTGTAACTTTGAAGAAGCCTACGAATACACCCGACTGAAGAAATAAGGTGACCAATGTGATGAGGACCACCAACAAAGAATCTATAAACCTTTCTGCCACAACAGTACCCAATGACTTGGTGAACGAAACTCCTTCGTATTTTGCCAACAAGCCACACCGTGAGACCTCCCCTACTCTTGGAATAACAAGATTTGCAGCATAAGAAACGAATATAGCATATACACTATTCGACATTTTGGGATATTCGCCTAAAGGAGCCAAAGCAAGATTCCATCGCCACCCCCTGAACAAATGACCAAACACTCCAAAAACAAGAGACAGAAAAATCCACCAGTAATTTACCTCCCCATGCAAAACCCTTGCCACTTTATGAAAATCAAACCCTTTATAGGTCCAAGCCATGACTGCTATTCCTAAAATAAAAGGCAAAACAATCTGTATAATCTTTTTTATTTGTTTTTTTGACGTACTTCGTTCCAAATTCTTAAATATTTAGATATTATTATGTAACTTTGCATGTTGCAAATATACAACGCATAAATGAAATAAATATCATTTTTATCATCAAGAAATATAAATACGGAATGAAATTAGTTAAACCAAAAAAATTTTTAGGGCAACACTTCCTTAAAGACTTGCAAGTTGCAAAAGATATTGCAGATACAATTGATACTTGTCCGGATATTCCAGTCTTGGAAGTGGGTCCAGGAATGGGAGTCCTTACCCAATTCCTTCTTCCAAAAGGAAGAGAGACAAAGGTAGTGGAACTGGATTTTGAATCTGTAGAATATCTAAAGGAAAATTTCAGTCAGCTGGGTGCCAATATCATCGAACAGGATTTCCTAAAGATGAACCTGACCGAACTCTTTGAAGGCAAACCATTTGTCCTTACAGGTAACTATCCGTATAATATTTCCAGCCAGATATTCTTCAAGATGCTGGAGTATAAGGATATTATACCTTGCTGTACAGGCATGATACAGAAAGAAGTAGCCGAGAGAATCGCTGCCAAGCCAGGAAACAAAACCTATGGTATTCTTAGTGTTCTGATACAAGCATGGTATAACGTGGAATATCTGTTTACCGTCAATGAGCATGTATTCAATCCGCCTCCAAAAGTAAAGAGTGCAGTAATAAGAATGACGCGAAATGAAACAACCGAACTGGGATGCAACGAAAAACTATTCAAACAAATAGTAAAGACCACTTTCAACCAAAGAAGAAAGACTCTAAGAAATTCCATCTCTACAATATTGGACAAATCGAACCCGCTAAGTTCTGAAGACATATTCAACAAAAGGCCGGAACAACTCTCCGTACAGGAGTTTATAGACCTGACCAACAAAGTAGAACAAGCCCTTAAGCAGGAAAGTTCCATGAAGCAAAACGAATAAATATTATTTTCATCTCAAACCACTAAATACTAAACAGGATGAGCAACGAAGAAATCAAACAAATCACAGACCTTATAAACAATGAGGAATCAGAAAAGGTAAAGGAGCTTCTGAATGATTTGCATCCTGCCGACATTGCCGAACTCTGCAACGAACTTGATGCAGAAGAAGCACGCTTCGTATATCTACTTCTAGACAACGAAACAGCCGCAGACGTTCTTATAGAAATGGACGAAGACGCCCGAAAAGAGTTCCTGGAAATACTTCCTTCTGAAACAATCGCAAAACGATTTGTAGACTACATGGACTCGGATGATGCCGTAGAAATCATTCGAGATATGGACGAAGACAAACAGGAAGAAGTTCTTTCCCACATTGAAGACATTGAACAGGCCGGAGACATCGTAGACCTTCTGAAATATGATGAAGATACTGCCGGAGGATTGATGGGTACGGAAATGGTTATCGTAAAAGAAAACTGGAGTATGCCCGAATGTCTTAGGGAGATGAGAATACAGGCTGAAGACATGGATGAAATATACTATGTTTATGTGGTTGACGATGACGAAAGACTAAGAGGTGTTTTCCCTCTGAAGAAAATGATTACCAGTCCATCTGTATCGAAAGTGAAACATGTAATGAAAAAAGACCCGGTGTCTGTACATGTAGATACTCCAACCGAAGACGTTGTACAGATTATTGAAAAATATGACCTTGTGGCTGTTCCAGTAGTGGACAGTATAGGAAGACTGGTAGGAAGAATCACAGTAGACGACGTGATGGACGAGGTCCGCGAACAGGCCGAAAGAGACTATCAGTTGGCTTCGGGTCTCTCACAAGACGTAGAATCGGACGACAATGTAATAAGACAGACTTCTGCCAGACTGCCTTGGCTGCTTATAGGCATGCTTGGAGGTATAGGAAACTCTATGATTTTGGGAAACTTTGACAGCACATTTGCAGCACACCCTGAAATGGCTCTTTACATTCCACTTATCGGAGGTACAGGAGGTAATGTAGGAACACAATCATCGGCTCTTGTAGTACAGGGACTGGCAAACAGTTCGCTTGACGCAGAAAACACTTTCAAACAAATAGGCAAAGAAGCCGTAGTTGCACTTATCAATGCAACTATCATATCAATGCTGGTTTATGTGTACAACTTCATCAGGTTCGGAGCAAATGCTACAGTAAGCTATTCCGTTTCAATCAGCCTTTTCGCTGTAGTAATGTTCGCCTCTGTATTCGGAACCCTGGTACCTATGACTTTGGAGAAAATGAAAATAGATCCAGCAATAGCAACAGGACCTTTCATTGCTATCACAAACGACATTATAGGAATGATGTTATACATGGGTATAACTGTCCTGCTATCATAAGTTCACACTCTTTTTTTACATAAAAGAGCTATTAAGCAGAAAATATATTACAAATAATTATGATTTGTAAATATTTTCTGCTTAATTTGTATTTATAACATTTAGAAATCATTCTTAAATATCTATATACGATGGAAGTTAATGAAACAAACCGCCAGCTTACTGAAGAAGTAGTAGCTACTGAAACTTCGGTTCCTTCTGTTAAAGAAACAGATAATGCCAAGTATGAACCATTAGAAACAAAAGAAGAAGTCATACGACGTCTTAAAGAAATCAACGAAAGCGAAAATTGTGAAGTGAACAAAGCTGAAGTGGATTTTTTAAAACAAACCTATTACAAAATACATAAGGCCAATCAGGAAACTTATCGCAAATCTTATATAGAAAACGGTGGTAACCCAGAGTCTTTTACTCCTGAACCAGACTTACTTGAAGACGAACTGAAGAAAGTCATGACAGAAATAAAAGAAAAAAGGAATATAATGCTTGCTGCAATAGAACAAGAAAAGGAAGTAAACCTTCAGAGAAAGATGGAAATCCTGGAAAGGATGAAAGAGTTGACAGACGACAATGAAGATGCAAGTAAGAACTACAACGAATTCAAGCAACTGCAACAAACATGGAACGAAATAAAAAATATACCAACCAACAAGGTTAATGAAGTATGGAAATCATATCAACTTTATACAGAAAAGTTTTATGATATGATAAAACTCAATAATGAATTCAGAGAATATGACTTCAAGAAAAACCTTGAACAGAAAACCATGCTATGCGAAGCAGCAGAAAAGCTGGCAGAAGAAACAGATGTTGTTTCAGCATTCCATCAGCTACAGAAACTGCATCAAGAATTCAGAGAAATAGGCCCTATAGCAAAAGAACTCAGAGAATCAATTTGGGCAAGATTTAAGGCTGCTTCAACAACAATAAACAAGAAACATCAAAAGCATTTTGACGAAATAAAGGAACAAGAGCAAAACAATCTTGACCAAAAAATTGTTATATGCGAGATAGCAGAAGCTATGGAATATGACAAATACAATTCATTTACAGACTGGGAGGAAAAGACACAGGAAATTCTGGCTTTACAGGCCAAATGGAAAACAATAGGCTTTGCTCCACAAAAAATGAACTTGAAAATATTTGAAAGATTCCGCGCAGCCTGTGATGAATTTTTCAAGCGCAAAGCTGAATTCTTTAAATCAGTAAAAGAAAAGATGGCGGAAAACCTTGAAAAGAAAAAGCAGTTATGCGAAAAGGCAGAAGCTCTAAAAGATAGTAAAGAATGGAAAGAAACAGCTGAAATTCTGACCAAACTACAAAAGGAATGGAAAACAATAGGAGCTGTTCCTAAAAAACATTCGGACTCTGTTTGGAAAAGATTTATCGGAGCTTGCGACTATTTCTTTGAACAAAAGAACAAGGCTACCTCGTCTTTACGCAATGAAGAGGTGGAGAATCTGAACAAGAAAAAAGGAATAATAAAGGAAGTAGAAAATATCATAAACAGCGAAATCAGCGATGAAGCAATGACAGAAAAGCTGAAAGAGCTTATAAAAGAATGGAATAACATCGGATTTGTACCTTTTAAAGACAAAGACAAAATATATAAGGAATTCCATAATCTGGTAAATAAAGTTTTCGACAAGACCAACTTGTCTGCAACCGAAAAGAAACTGAACAGTTATAAGTCTACAATAAACAAAGAAGGCAATCTTTACAAAGAAAGAGAAAAACTGGTAAGAATATATGAAAGGATAAAAACCGAAATAAAGACTTATGAAAACAATCTCGGTTTTTTAAGTTCTTCATCTAAAAAAGGAAATTCCTTGGTTAATGATATTTCCAGAAAAATAGAAAGATTGAGAAATGATTTGAGTCTGACTTTGAAGAAAATAGAAATAATAGATGAAAATCTGTCTCATAAGTCATAAATGATAATATAACGATAAAAAAGTAGGAGGTAAATGCTACCAACGGGCATTTATCTCCTACTTTTTTTACAGACAGAGATTATACTTTTCAAAAAAAAAATCACCATATGCTATAATTCAAAAAAATACAGCCTATAAAAAAACTATTGGACACAAAAAAAGCAGCCATAAAGACTGCCTTAGTTGGGTTACTAGGATTCGAACCTAGAAAAACAGGACCAGAATCTGTTGTGTTACCATTACACCATAACCCAATGATTATTTCTCTCCTGAAAAATAAATCTTGATGTTGGGCTACTAGGATTCGAACCTAGAAAAACAGGACCAGAATCTGTTGTGTTACCATTACA
>JAHHQV010000072.1 GCA_020026175.1 Phocaeicola sp.
AGTGGGATCTGAACTCTATATCAATTTTACACATGTAGCTTAGTATAAATTAATTATTACGACTTACTTAATCAAAATAAGCTGTCAAATATTTTTATATCTGTTTTTTCCGGAATTGCAATGTCCTTGTTTACATTCCCAGCATATTCCTTATATTCATATTCTTCCGTAAGTAATTTCTCTTTGTATTTCTTTCGAATGCTCTCTACCGTTTCTATCAATAGAACAGAACTGTATACTCCCATTTCATTGCATACGGATATTGCCTGCTGTAGCAGTTCAGGTCTATAGTGACTCATATGCTGTATCACATGATTAAGTGAATCACGGTAATACATTGGCTTTACGGAATGAATACAGCGAAGATATTCCATCGTTTCATTCTTTTTCCCTATATGTCCCGTTATTTTGTCTTCAAGTTCATCTATACCGGTAAACCTGTCACGTCTATGGGATTTGTTGTATATATATTTGCCCTTATGGATACTGACCGTATGCTGTGCTATCACCTTACCGGTTTCCTTGCTGTAGATTACGACCATACCGTCTTTTTCCTCTACATAAACATACGTATTTGAGCCGGAATATATACCGGTAGGAACAGAGTTATAGCAGCAGCGATAGCTGATGGTGTTATCCTTGCGTACTTTATATTCCTTGAGTTCCAATTTAGGTTCCCGGGGTATACCATTATAGGGTTTAAGATAAGGAATCTCATCTTTAAAGGCATCTGAAGGAATACGATGTATCCCATAATGCAGACTACCGTTTCCGGTGCATTCAAGCCAGGATAAGGCTTCATTGTTTAAGTTCTCGATATTACTGAATATACGACCTTTAAGGAAATTATTCTTGACATATTTTACGACATTCTCTATCTTACCCTTACTCTCAGGATCTGATTTCCTACAGAAAACAGTCTCAAAGTGTTGTTCGTTGACAAAGCTTCTGAAACCTTTTGTAAGTACCAGATCACCCATATTCTCCTTGTGAAGCAGGACCTTGTCCTGATTATAGATGATTCTGGAAGGCTTTCCGCCATAAAAGTTGAATGCGAGTTCATGTACATATATACTCAAGGCGGTATTAAATGGAGTAAGACTGAAATACAGATACTTGTAGCGGGAACGACAGAGAACCATGGCAAAAAAATATACCTTTATACGACTGCCTGAATCCGTCTCCATATAACGCTCGCCAAAGTCGACTTGTGCATACTCACCTAAAGGAGATTCAGGAATCTTTTCATAAGGACGGAAGGACTCTTCATCATTCTTGGGGATATGATATTTTTGCGGACATGACTGACAAAATTGTATACTGTCTTGCTGCAGACATTGAATGTATCAGGATAGTGTTCCTTCAGACGGTCCTCAATCTGACTGCTGGAAAGATAAGGACGCCTGCGAAGATGCCCTACGATAAAATTCTCATAACTCTCAAGTTTATGATTATATATACGGTTGCAGACTGAACTGTTTAGGAATTCTTCTTCGCTCATGCTTAAATAACGACGAACTGTACCACGGTCTATACAGAGTTCACGGGATATTTGGCTTTTATTGAGCCCGGATAAATGTAATTTATTAACTTTGTGCCACATAAAAAGTTTCTTTGAGAAACTTGAGCTTGATAGGGTGTTCATTATATTTGAGTTTTTGGTCTTTTCAAATATAAGGACACCCTTTGATTTGCTCAAATTTTTATGATTTATATTGGGGGGGGGGATGTTTACGAAAATTTGATGCAGCAAAGTTACTGATTACAAAAGATTTATCCAAATACAAAACTACATAATAGTTAATCGGACATAATTAGAATTGACGCAGATTGAATTATCCATTCAAATAAAAAAATCACCTCTTCCATAAAAAAATTACAGAAGAAGTGATTCCTGTTTTCAAGGATATACAATTATAACCTTGGATTATTCTTTTAAAGAATATTATTCAGCACGCAAAGTGAAACGTTTGAATTCAGAAACTGTAAGTTCTGCATCAGCAGCTTTCAATACATCAGCAACGGTTTTCTTAGAATCCATAATGCTTTCTTGGTTCAACAAGCAAACTTCTTTCAAGAACTTGCTCAAACGTCCCTTAGCAATATTTTCAATCATAGCCTGTGGCAAGTTAGCAGCTTTTTCAGCAGCAACTTTTTCTTTGATTTCCTTAGCCTTAGCTATATCTTCAGCAGTAATCCATCCCTTAGTCATGTTGCTCTCCATATGTTCTTCACTATCAACGTGAGCAGGATTGATACCAGCTTTCTTCAAAGCAGCTTCAACAGCCTTCTGTACCTGTTCTACTTTAGTTTTTTCGATAGCTACATTGATTTCGTTCTGTTTGATTTCTTCAGAAACACCAGCTTCATCCACTGCAATTGGATTCATAGCAGCAATCTGCATACAGATTTCATGAGCTACTTTTTCATCACAAGGCTTATTGAAAGAAGCTATAGTACAAAGCTGATTCTTGTTCTGATGATTATAAACAGCAGTGCAAGCACCTGTTACTACTGAAAAACCATCCAATTCCATTTTTTCACCAGTGATACCGCTACGTTCTACAATTGCATCAGCAATAGTACCATTACCCATTGGAAGAGCTTTGATTTCATCCAGAGTCTGGCATTTGTTAGACATTGCAGCATCAAGGATAGCTTCTGTAAGAGCTACGAAATCAGCGTTCTTAGCAACGAAGTCTGTTTCACATTTCAAAGCAATAACAGCAGCATATTCACCATTAGATTTAGCCAAAACACAACCTTCAGCAGTTTCACGGTCAGAACGTTTAGCAGCTACTGCCTGTCCTTTCTTACGGATAATTTCCATTGCCTTGTCGAAATCGCCTTCAGCATCGTTCAAAGCATTCTTACAGTCCATCATACCAGCTCCAGTCAATTTACGAAGCTTAGTAATATCAGCCATACTTACAGCCATAATAATTTCTTATTTATAAAGTTAATAATATCGTTATAAAACAAAATTGAGAATTGAGAATTGAGAATCTGAGCAAATATGTTCCATTCCCAATTTCCAATTCTCAATTATATATTTCTAATCAAAAAGATTAAGCTTCATCCTCTTTGTTTACGAAAGCAGCAGCTTTAGCAGCGTTGATTGCATCTTCTTCTGCCTTACCCATGCGAGCTTTTGTAGTTTTCTTTTTAGCAGCTTTAGGAGCAACTTCGCCAGCAGCATCCATATCTACCTTTTCAGCTTTTCTTTCTTCAAGGCCTTCAGCCATAGCAGCGCAACAAGCATCAAGGATAACTTCTACAGATTTAGTAGCGTCATCATTAGCTGGTATTACATAATCTACGTTAGAAGGATCTGAGTTTGTATCTACAATTGCGAATACAGGAATACCAAGACGAACTGCTTCACGTATTGCAATGTTTTCTTTCAATACATCGACAACAAACAAAGCTGATGGAAGACGAGTCAAGTCAGAGATAGAACCAAGGTTCTTTTCCAATTTCGCGCGCTGACGAGAAATCTGAAGAACTTCTCTCTTTGACAAGTTTGAGTAAGTACCATCATTTGTAAGTTTATCAATAGTTGCCATTTTCTTAACAGCCTTACGGATTGTAGGGAAGTTAGTCAACATACCACCTGGCCAACGTTCGATAACATAAGGCATGTTTACAGAAGCAGCTTTCTCAGCTACTACCTGTTTAGCTTGTTTTTTAGTAGCAACAAACAGGACTTTCTTTCCTGATTTTGCAATCTGCTTCAAAGCTTCAGCAGCTTCTTCAACTTTTACAACGGTTTTGTTAAGGTCTATGATATGGATACCGTTGCGTTCCATGAAAATATAAGGAGCCATAGCTGGGTTCCACTTTCTCTTCAAATGTCCGAAGTGGCAGCCTGCTTCCAATAGTGTATCAAAATTTACTCTTGACATCGTTTTAATTTTTTAATCGTTTACTTTCTTTTTTGTTTAAATAGAACCAACTCTCGGGTAGTCTCTCCACACATCCATGTAGTGGGAATCCCGATAGTTTAGATACTAAACGCTTTTTCTTTTAAGTTTTTGAGTTTCTAAGCAAAAGTCTGACGTCTTGCAGAAAAGTTGCTGCAACCAACATACAATCTTAAAAACTAGCAAACTCAAAATCTTAACGTTTACTGAACTGGAATCTTCTACGTGCTTTTGGACGTCCTGGTTTCTTACGTTCAACAGAACGAGGGTCACGAGTCATGAAGCCTTCAGCACGAAGAACCTTCTTGTCTTCTGGATTGATTTTCACAAGAGCGCGAGCAATTGCAAGACGCAAAGCCTGAGACTGTCCTGTAAAACCACCGCCACACAAATTAACCTTTATGTCATATTTTTCAGCAACCTGAAGAGTATTCAATGGCTGCTTAACTACATACTGTAGGATAGATGATGGAAAGTACTGTGCAAGGTCTCTCTTGTTAATAGTAATCTTTCCTGTACCTTCGCAAACGAAAACGCGAGCAACTGCGCTTTTACGTCTACCTAATGCATTTACTACTTCCATTCTTTATTATTTAAGTGTGTTAATATCAATAACTTTAGGAGTCTGTGCTTCATGCTTGTGTTCTGCACCTTCGTATACATACAGATTAGCAAGCAACTTAGAGCCAAGACGGTTCTTAGGAAGCATACCCTTAACTACTTTCTTCATCAACTTTTCAGCGCCGTTTGGTTTAGCCATCAAGCGAGCAGGAGTGATTTCGCGCTGACCACCAGGATAGCCTGTGTAGCTCAAATACACTTTATCATTCCACTTATTACCTGTAAATTTAACTTTGTCTGCATTGATGATAATAACGTTATCACCGCAATCTACGTGAGGAGTAAAGTTCGGTTTGTACTTTCCTCTCAACAGTTTCGCAACTTTAGCACCGAGACGGCCTACGACCTGATCGGTAGCATCAACCACAACCCATTCTTTAGTTGCAGTTTCCTTGTTTGCAGAAATGGTCTTGTAACTTAAAGTATCCACTCTTAATTTCTTTTTAAAATGTTAACTACTAAAAAACATTTCCTCCCACTTTACAATTCCCGGACAAAGAGCCGCAAAGTGTTCAGAATTATAAATTTATCAATATTTGATAATAATCGGCTTGCAAAGGTACTACTTTTCCTGAAACTGACAAAGTTTTTCACTTTTTTTCTTGTTTAACCTACTGATACAATGCAAAAAAGCTACCATCATAAAAGACGGTAGCCTTAAATTATATAAAAAGCACCTACTATTATCTTATTATATTTACCGGATATTCATCAGGCATAGAAACTCTTTTCCAGGTTTCATAGCACCACGAGTCGATATGATTGCCGTTGGCATCCTTGTCCAGATAATATTTTACAACCATTATGTTTTTATCTCTCATTTCAAATTCCAGAACATTCTTTTTACCTTCCAGTTGAGGAAGATGTATGTTTTTCTCCACCGTTTCAGTAAACGACTTGCTTGAAGTAAGTTCGTATGTCCCTTCACCTATTATTATTGCTCCTTGAGGCATCATCACGATATTGGTAAACCGTCCGTCGTCCGAAAGTATCTTCAACGAATTACTTGTCCTGAGTTCTCCTGCCATATCAGGCGAACTTGAACGATAGAAACACATCTGCCATACACCATTGAGAGACAAAGGAGTCTTTTCGGCTGTCTGCGCTACTGCGCTACCCACTGCCAACAATTGCAGAGACAACATTAATAAAAAACCGCGCATTTTCATAACATTTGACTTTATTGATTAGTTAATTCTCAAATATAATGTTTTTTCTCGAAAAATCACAACAAACACACATTTTTTTCGCACAAAAAAAAGAACAGCAAGACATACAGATGAAAAAGGCTGTCCCGATACAATCGGTAACAGCCTTTATATTAGACAAAGTGCCGTCTCAGACACTTTTACATTCACACCATAAAGTCAGAATTCCACCTTTACACAATACAAAGATTAGAATTCAGCATTTCTCGGAGTACGCGGGAAAGGTATCACGTCACGGATATTAGACATACCTGTAACGAACAACAACAATCTTTCAAATCCAAGTCCGAAACCAGAGTGAGGACAAGAACCATACTTACGAGTATCAAGATACCACCACATATCCTTCATAGGGATATCAAGTTCTTTGATACGGCTCATAAGTTTTTCGTAGTTCTCTTCACGTTCAGAGCCACCTATAATTTCTCCAATTTTAGGGAAAAGCACGTCCATTGCACGTACAGTCTTTCCATCTTCATTCTGTTTCATATAGAAAGCCTTGATTTCCTTAGGATAATCAGTCAGGATAACAGGCTTGTTGAAATGTTCTTCCACCAGATAACGTTCGTGTTCAGAAGCAAGGTCGGCTCCCCAGAATACAGGGAATTCAAACTTGTGTCCGTTAGCCACAGCAGCCTCAAGAATCTTGATACCTTCTGTATATGGCAAACGTACGAAATCTTCCTTCAGTACACCCTGAAGACGCTCAATCAAGCCCTTATCGAACATGTCGTTCAAGAACTTAACGTCATCATAACAATTGTCCAGAGCCCATTTCACACAATATTTGATGAAATCTTCGGCAAGGTCCATATTGTCTGTAATGTCATTAAATGCCACTTCAGGCTCAACCATCCAGAACTCCGCCAAGTGGCGAGGAGTATTCGAATTTTCGGCTCTGAATGTAGGACCGAAAGTATATATCGCACCAAGAGAAGTAGCAGCAAGTTCTCCTTCCAGCTGTCCTGACACTGTAAGGCTGGCCTGTTTTCCGAAGAAATCATTATCATAGATGATAGATCCGTTTTCATCTTTCTTCAGGTCATACAAATTCATTGTTGTAACCTGGAACATCTGTCCTGCACCTTCACAGTCGGATGCTGTGATAAGAGGAGTATGGAAGTAGAAGAATCCACGTTCATGGAAGAACTTGTGTATTGCGATAGCCATATTATGACGAATACGGAACACCGCACCGAAAGTATTGGTACGAGGGCGCAAGTGAGCTATATCGCGAAGGAACTCCATAGAGTGTCCTTTCTTCTGAAGCGGATAAGTATTGTCACATGTACCAAGCACCTCTATCTCACGAGCCTGAATTTCTGCTGCCTGACCCGAACCTGTAGATTCTACCAGTTCACCATTCACACTAATACATGCACCTGTTGTAATCTGCTTGAGCATATCTTCTTTGAAGTTTGCCAAATCGACAACAATCTGTACATTATTTATAGTAGAACCGTCATTCAAGGCAATAAAATTTACCTGTTTGCTACCGCGGCGGGTACGCACCCACCCTTTAACATTGACCATGCTGCCAAAGTCACGACATTTCAGCACGTCAACAACCTTTGTTCTACGAATCTTTTCCATTTTACACATTATATTTATATATTATTCAAAAGAACCCATACGGAGAACATTCACTTCGTTCTCTGTAAGGAATCTCCAGTCACCTCTGCGAAGTCCCTTCTTGGTAAGACCTGCAAAGTAAACTCTATCAAGTTTTATCACTCTATATCCCAAGTGTTCGAATATACGACGCACTATACGGTTCTTTCCAGAGTGAATTTCAATACCCACCTGCGACTTGTCTGTATCCGATGCATAGCTGATAGCATCTGCATGAATTTCACCGTCTTCCAGTTCTATTCCCTGAAGCACTTGGTCCAAGTCAGACTTTGCAACATTCTTATCGCAGTAAACGTGATATATTTTCTTCTTCTGATACTTAGGATGAGTAAGTTTAGAAGCCATTTCACCGTCGTTAGTAAGAAGAAGTACGCCTGTTGTATTTCTGTCAAGTCTTCCCACAGGATAGATACGTTCCTTACATGCATTCTTCACATAATCCATCACAGTCTTACGTTCCTGAGGATCATCCGAAGTAGTCACACAATCTTTTGGCTTGTTGAGAAGGATATACACCTTTCTCTCTATGTTTACAGACTGGTCGTGGAATTTCACCTCATCATTGCGGTGAACCTTTGTACCAAGTTCGGTAACAACCACACCGTTAACAGAAACCACTCCTGCTGTAATAAATTCATCAGCCTCACGTCTTGAGCAGATACCTGCATTGGCAAGAAACTTATTAAGCCTGATAGGTTCGTTAGGGTCAGCAAGTACATCCTTATACTCTATCTGTTTCTTCATGCTATACTTAGCATTAGGGTTATAGTCGGCTGTACGTTTACGGAAACCACCCTGCTGACGGTTGTTGTTTCCATATCCACCACCCTGCTGGCGGTTATAGCCATTGCCATATCCACCCTGATAATTCTGGCGAGGACGGAACTGACGCTGTTCGCCACCTTCCTCATTATTGTTGAATCTTGGAGTATACTGACGCTGAGGACGGTCACCACCATTGTAACGCTGGTTACCATACTGGCGTTCACCACCTTCATTGTTTCCATAAGGGCGGTTATACTGACGCTGCTGACGACCGTAGTTGTTTCCATAGCCGCCACGCTGCTGTTCTCCATTATTATTAAATCGAGGATTAAAAGAAGAGCGCTGAGAACGTTCGCCATCATTGTTATTAGGACGACGTCCATAGTTGCCACCTTCAAAACGGTTATTTCTTCCGTAACCGTCTCTATTTCCATAACCTTCTCTGTTATAACTTTCTCTGTTGTAACCTTCTCTGTTGTAAGATTTTCTACCATCACGGCCAGACTGGTTTTCACCATTTTGTCTGAAGTCTCTTTCTGCCATAATAAATTCTATTATTCAATAAATTAATACTCTTACCCTCTCGGGCCAAATAATCTCTTTTGTTTTATATAATTGTTTATGTCTTTAAATACCTGTATAATTATGTGGAGTTATAACACGAAGTTCCTTCTTTATTTCCTCACTCACATTCAGTGTTTCTATAAATTCCTTGATAGAAGCCTCGTCTATAGCCTTGTTTGTACGTGTCAAAGCCTTCAATGCCTCATATGGATTAGGATAAGCCTCACGTCTCAAAACTGTCTGTATAGCTTCTGCCACCACACTCCAGCAGTTGTCCAAGTCCTCAAAAATCTTATGTTCGTTAAGGAGCAGCTTACCAAGTCCCTTCAACGAACTCTGTATTGCAATTACAGTATGTCCGAAAGGAACACCTATATTTCTCAACACAGTAGAGTCTGTAAGGTCACGCTGCAATCTCGAAACAGGAAGTTTGGAAGAAAGATGTTCCAATATAGCATTTGCTATACCAAGATTTCCTTCTGCATTTTCAAAGTCTATAGGGTTTACCTTATGAGGCATTGCACTAGAGCCTACTTCACCTGCCTTGATTTTCTGTTTGAAGTATTCCATAGAGATATACTGCCAGAAGTCACGGTTCATATCAATCATTATAGTATTGATACGTTTCATTGCATCGAATATCGCTCCCAAGTTGTCATAGTTAGAAATCTGAGTTGTATATTCTTCGCGTTCGAGGCCAAGTTTTTCAGCAACAAACTTATTTCCGAATTCCTTCCAGTCAAATTCAGGATAAGCTACATTATGAGCATTGTAGTTACCTGTAGCTCCACCGAACTTGGCAGTTATGGCACACGATTTCAACACAGCCAACTGACGGTTCAGACGATATGCAAATACCATGATTTCCTTTCCAAGTCTTGTAGGAGATGCAGGCTGTCCGTGAGTTTTAGCAAGCATAGGTATATCCTTCCATTCTTCAGCATATGCAGTAAGCACATCTATCAGTTTCTGAATCTGAGGATAATATTCCTTTTCAAGAGCATCCTTTATTGACAAAGGAACAGAAGTATTGTTTATATCCTGCGAAGTAAGTCCAAAATGAATGAACTCTTTATATTTTTCCAGTCCTCCAAGTTTGTCAAACTGTTCTTTTATAAAGTATTCCACAGCCTTGACATCATGGTTTGTCACACTCTCTATTTCCTTAATACGCTGAGCATCCGACTCAGAGAAATTACGATAAATATCACGAAGAGATTCAAAGCGTGTGTTATCGAAGCACTTCAATTGTGGCAAAGGAAGTTCACAAAGAGTTATAAAATATTCAATTTCCACCTGCACACGATATTTTATCAGTGCATATTCAGAAAAGTAGTCAGCCAAAGCTCCCGCCTTGCCTCTATATCTTCCGTCTATAGGAGATATTGCTGTGAGTAAATCAAGCTCCAACATTGTTATTTCAGTTTTTCTAAATTAATGATCATTAAAAGTTTTACAAAAATAATGCTTTTTCTTGAGTAAAGCATCCTAATAATGAAAAGTTTAGCAAATATTTCATTTAG
>JAHHQV010000073.1 GCA_020026175.1 Phocaeicola sp.
AACTCTCCGGTAGATATAAGCGACCTGACCAGAAGTTCATTCATTTTATCGGCTGCATTGAAGTCGTATGATTTCCTTGAGACAGGAGACGTATAGGTTATGTTTGAGGTAGTCAATTCCTTTATGGCACGTAGAATCGTATCAGCACTGCATGTCCTGATTCTTGGGTGAGAGGAAAGATGCCTCATAAGATGTGTGGAGACGTCCTCAATGCAAGAACCACCGCAGAAGAATACACACATGAGGGAGCGGAGTATTTGCATAATCTCGTCTGCACTCAGCAAATCTTTCAAGTAAACTTGAGACTTTGCTTTCGCTGGCTCGAGATTTCACTGTAGCTGTAGCCGAAGGATTGGCAACGTTTTCCTAAGGTTGAATCAATCACATTGGATAAAAGAGCATCAAATTGCTCCATGATTGAAAATATTCCGCCAAAAGGGGTGATTTTCTCCGATTTTATTTGTACTTTAGCCATGTCAGATGAAGATTTATGAACTTTTATTAGCAACACTAAGTTTAGTGAATCTTTTGACATGACAAAGTACTGGGCAATATATTATTACTCAATACTTTAATTTATTTTTTTGAAATGTGTTGCAGATTTAAGGATAATAAAAAAACAGCAATCAAAGCCTACAAGACCTTGATTGCTGTTTTTCCATCCTAATTGAATTTATCAATGATTATGACACTGATGGTCTCCATCGCCATGATGGTTGCATCCCTCGCCGGAATCTTTCAGTTCACCTTTAAGATATGCCTCAACAACCTCCATCACAGCACCGCTGCAACCTCTCACTACACTGATACCACAAGATGCCAGCTTGTTTACAGCACCTGTACCCATACTTCCGGCAAGCATCACTGTCACTCCATCTTCCTGAAGTTTTGATGCTATGTTCGACTTACATCCGCAGCCTTCGGGCGACGGCATTACTTCTGTCTTTACAATACTGTTACTATCATCTGCTGTAATGATAGTGTAAAACTCACAATGTCCGAAATGGTCATCTATTGAACCACCTCTTGTTGGTAATGCAATTTTCTTCATTTCTATTTATTTTTTATTATACCGACGTCTTGCCTCCATTCTGCTTTCTTTCTCCAAATATCAGGGAATAAAAGTAAATGACAAGCCATCACAATACCGATTATGTCACTTCTTCTTGTTGAAAAAATCATCCAATATTTCTGGAACGGGAATACCTTCATTCTTCAGACGGTCCAAGCATGTCAATGCTTCGCCTGTGAGCGAGAAATAAATCTGCCGCTTATCTTTGTCGCCAAAGTTACGTACTATGAAATCCTTATCTTCCAAGACTCTCAAGACTTTCGACAGATGTGATGCCCTCAGCCCTGTACGCAAAGATATTTCGCCTGCTGCCACACTGTCTCTTCCTATACAGCACATAGCCATCGCTTCATTAAGTGACACTCCATATATTTCTATAAGAGAATCTTCAAGTTCAGAAACAGCCTTATACAGGTCTCTCATCATGCAAATACACCATATTTTTTCCATTTATAAATGCTAAAAGATAAAGTTGAGGAAGTATATATCATCTCATAAAAATGAAACATGATATATACAACCTCAACTTGTATGATTAAATAAACAAGTTTACGTTAGCCTTCTCAGCCCTTTCCATATATGTAGCCACACCACCTATGGTAACATTGTCCATAAGTTCCTCCTTCTTTACTCCCATCACATCCATAGACATCTGACATGCTATAAATTCCACTCCATTGTCTACAGCCTGTTGTCTGAGCGATTCCAAAGACTCTATTCCCTTGTTCTTCATGATATACCTCATCATCCTAGAACCTATACCCCACATGTTCATCTTCGACAGGGCCAGTTTTTTAGTTCCTGAAGGAAGCATCATTCCAAACATTTTTCCGAATATGTCTTTCTTTACCTCCGGCTTATTATCCTTTTTGATGGCATTAAGTCCCCAAAATGTAAAGAATATGGTAACTTTCTTTCCTGTGGCTGCTGCACCATTTGCGAGTACAAAGGTAGCAAGAGTTTTATCAAGGTCATCACTAAATAGTATAAAAGTTTTACCTTTTTCTGTTTCTGTCTGTCTCACAACCTCAGCCGCACAAGGAGTAGCCTTCTCTACGAGCACCTTATATATTCCAGTTTCGGATGTTGCAGAAACAAGCTTGTTTCCCGTAGTGCGGCACCACGACTCAGCATCACGCGGAAAACCAGCATCAGTAGCTTTAATCTCAAGTCTTTCTCCAGCTTTCAGTTCTTCCATACTCTTCTTCAATTTCAATATCGGACCTGGACACTGCAATCCGCAAGCATCAACTTTCACTGTCCCGGCTTCCGAAACCGATTCTACAGCACACGAGCAAGTTCCACTCTCAATATTTCCACATTGTTCAGAAACGTTTTCCGGTACACTTACTTTTGCCATAGCAGCCTTGTATGTCTTCAATCCACCTATAAGGTTCCTTACATCGGCTAAACCGTTCTCCTTTAATATATTCGATGCCAGATACCCTCGCAATCCAACTCCGCAATACACCAATACAGATTTGTCGGCAGGTATTTCGTCCAGTCTTTCGCGCATATCATCAAGTGGTATATTGACCGAACCATCTATATTACCCAAAGAATATTCATCAGAAGTACGTACATCGACAAGAGTAACCCTATTCAAATCAGCATCACGCAACTCTCTCCAATACAGAGGTGTCATCTTTCCCGAAAGAATGTTTCCTGCCACATATCCCGACAAAGCTACCGGGTCTTTAGCCGAAGAAAACGGTGGAGCATAAGCATGTTCCAGACGAACCAAATCATACACTGTTCCGTTGTTCTTTATCACAATAGCAAATTCGTCTATTCTTTTATCCACTCCATTATAGCCTACAATCTGTGCACCATATAATCTGCCGTCCGAAGGAGAAAACACAATTTTTATATCCATTTGTAAAGCTCCCGGATAATAACCTGCATTTGATCCCGAATGAATAGTTGCAGTCAAATATGGAATTTCCATTTGTTTCAGCCTTTTGGCAGCCAATCCGGTAGATGCAACTGTCATATCGAACACTTTTGCAATACCCGTTCCTATCGAACCTTCATATTTCATTTTATTTCCAAAAACCATATTGTCGGCAACTATTCTTGCCTGACGATTGGCCGGGCCTGCCAGAAAATTAAGCCATGGCTTGCCGGTTATGGGATGAGGATACTCTATGGCGTCACCAACTGCATATACGTTTTCATCCGATGTCTGTAGATACTCGTTCACATATATACCTCGCATCTCTCCCAATCTGATACCAGCTTCAGAAGCCAGCCGTATCTCTGCCCTCACTCCTATCGACAATATAACGAGGTCTGTATCCAAAGATATACCTGATTTAAAATTCACCTTTAAGAAATTATCCTTTGTCGAGAACGAATCTACAGCCTGTTCCAGATACAATTTCACTCCCTTCTGTTGCAAATGTTCGTGAACCAATGCTGCCATAGAATAATCAACAGGTCCCATTACCTGGTTAGACATTTCTACTATTGATACATCTATTCCTACATGCTTTAGATTTTCAGCCATTTCCAATCCTATGAATCCGGCACCAACAATAACAGCACGCTTTACGTTGTTATTATCTATATATTTCTTTATATTATCAGTATCATTCACATTGCGAAGAGTGAATATTCCCTTGCTGTCAATACCTTTCAATGGCGGTACTACAGGAGATGCTCCAGGCGAAAGAAGAAGCCTGTCATATTGTTCAGTATATTCTCTGCCATCTTTTGTACGTACAGAGACTATCTTATTCACTGTATCTATACCTGTAACTTCAGAGTTCACTCTTACATCAATATTGAATCTCTTGCCAAAAGCCTCGGGTGTCTGAACAAAAAGCTTGTTTCTATCCTCAATAACACCCCCTATGTAATAGGGTAAACCACAATTGGCATATGAAATATACTGCCCTTTCTCAAACATTATAATCTCGGCTTTCTCTGTATTTCTACGAATCCTTGCTGCAGCGGTAGCTCCACCGGCTACACCTCCTACTATTAGATACTTCATAACTATTGATATTTTGGTATATAACTTTAATTCTTTATTTACAATTATTTCCTTTGGAAACTTTTTGCAAATAAAAATCTTTTCTACGATATAAGCAATACACTTAACATATATTATGATACACATAAACCAACAAACATATAAAAGACAAACGGTCGGCAAACATTTTCTCAACATTTGCCGACCGTTTTAAAAACAATCAATTTATTGTCATACAATGATTTCCATTCCATCATAAGTCTGATACATACCTTCTGGAAGAATTTTTTCCACCTCTGAATGAAGGCCTATCTGATGACTGGCATGAATAAAATATGTATTCTTTGCCGATATCTTTTCTGCCCGACCGATTGCCTGCGAAAGACTCTGATGAGTTCTGTGAGGTTCAATTCTCAAAGCATTTATAAACAGACAATCCAAGCCAGCAATACAACCGTAACTACCTTCAGGCATATCTGTCATATCTGTTATCCAGGCCATACCACCTATACGAAACCCCAATATAGGCATCTTGCCATGTATAACCCTGAACGGTATTATCTCAACCGACTTGCCATCCGAATTTGAAACAGCAAACCTTTTATCAGGCTCTATCATATTAAGAGATATTTTAGGCACTCCAGGATAAGGATGCTCCACAAAACAATATGGTATTCTTTGCAACAGACGCTCTGCCGTATAATTTTCTGCATAAACAGGAACATCTCTGAATTTACAAAAAGGACGAAGATCGTCAAGTCCACCTACATGATCATAATGTTCGTGAGTGACAAGCACTGCATCTATAGGACCAAACTTTGAAAAGCGCAACATCTGTTCACGGAAGTCAGGCCCACAATCTATCAAGATTCTCACCCCTTCCACTTCCACAAGGCCCGAACAACGCATACGCCTGTCGCGTGAGTCATTACTTTTACAAACCTCACATTCACAACCTATCTGTGGCACTCCAGTAGATGTTCCACTACCCAAAACTGTTATCTTCATAAACCCAAAAACTTATCAAATATAGTTCACCTCAGGTAAAAGAGTCACCCCAAATCTATTCTCTACAGATTTTATAATTTCATCAGCCAAACCTATAATATTCCCTGCTGTAGCACCACCATAATTAACCAATACCAAAGCCTGTTTTTCGTACACTCCAGCCAGTCCCACACGTTTCCCTTTCCATCCACACTTATCTATAAGCCATCCTGCCGGAATCTTGATTCTATTTTCATCAAAAGGATAATGAGGCATATCAGGATACAGAGCCAGAAGTTCATCAAACTTTTCCACACCTACGACCGGATTCATAAAGAAACTGCCGGCATTGCCAAGAACAGAAGGTTCAGGAAGTTTAGAATGACGTACATCGATAATGACATTACGCACATTATGCAAAGAAAGAGCAAGCCCCTTTTTCTCAAGCTCCAGACTTATATTACCATATCTGATATGATAATTTTCTATCTTCGACAAACGATATGTAACATAAGTTACGATATACTTACCCTTCACATCACCTTTGAAAATACTATTACGATAAGAGTAACAACATTCTTCATTAGTAAAGTCCTTCGATGAAAGATCCTCAATACACAAAGCATGAACAGTGTTGATAATATCCTTCACCTCGACGCCATATGCACCAATATTCTGAACAGCCGAAGCCCCTACCTCACCTGGTATGATAGAAAGATTTTCAGCACCATACAAACCATTGCAGACAGTATATTCCACAAAATTGTCCCACACTTCTCCAGCTCCGACTTTTATATCAACATAACTGTCAGTCTCACCAACAATCTCAAATCCCTTTATAGCCGAATGTAACACAGTACCCTTAAAGTCCGAAGTAAAAAGCAGATTACTACCTCCACCAATATGCAAAAAAGGCTTGTCGTTTCTACATTCAGAAAGCAACATTACAAGTTCGTCTACAGAAGTATATTCCAAAAAACGGCTGGCTTTGACGTCCATGCCGAAGGTGTTATATGATAAAAGCGAATAATCTCTATAATCTTTCATTTAGTCTTTTATATTTATAATTGTCAATCTCCCAAATCCTCAAACTTCACCAATTTCCATTTATCTGATATTTTCCTGAAATACAAGGTATTGTTAAACCCATTTCCGAAACCTTTAAACTCTATTACCTTAGTATCAGAAGAAACTGTTTCAGACTGACCATATCTTATATTAGACAACCTCACAGAAGGCATAGGAGGACGAAAGGCAAACCATTGCCCTTCCTCAAGAGTTGTTTTCAAGACAGAAAAATCATCTTCAGGATCAACAGTCGAAAACAAGAGAGGAGAGTTCAAGCGTTCGGTCTGAAAAACAGAATCAGTTGCAAAACGGATATAGAAATCATAAAAATCCTCCGTCTTTTCATCTTTTCTGTATATCTTTTCTTTGTTTACAGCCTCAAGATACCACAGATTATTCTTCATCTCAAAATAATACCTCTTTATGATACGGTCTTTCAGATATATCCAGTCGAGCTGTACACTATTGAACGTTTCTTCCTTTTCAAGTTCAAGTTCTTCTTCCTTGTCGAAAATAACAGTATACACCTTGTCATTGCTGAACAACGGATCGAACCGCCATTCATCCTTATCAATACGATGTACAACCGTATCATTATAGAAAGAAACCGGAAATATAATCCTTGAAAGCTGAAACTCTTCATCAGAAGCAAAATTATAGATGAAATCCAAGAAACTGGCATCTGCTGCGGCAGGTATAAAATCTTCCACCACAACAAGCGTATCCTCATCAGGCACTTCTGCTATCTCTGATGACGACACAATTGTATCATTCTTATTTTCCGATACATAAGAATCTACAAATACAGTGCGTTTTTTCTGTTCTTCACACGAAGCAAACAATATTAACGCCAGACACACCGACAGGATTTTGCTCATTTCGATTTTCTTCAACTAATAATATGGAACAAAAATACCTATTTTTTTCTTTCAAGGACCTATAGAACATAAGTTTTCTTTTTTATTTTCCGAAAAAAAGTAATATTTCAGTATAAATCCTTAACTTTGCACCAATATCAAAAAAATAATAAAACAATAATATATGTTAGCAAAAATAGAAAAATTACTTAAGGAAATAGAAGCTATAACAGCTTCGAATGCAGAAGAACTAGAAAGTCTGCGTATCAAATACCTTAGTAAAAAAGGAGCTATCAATGCCCTTATGGCTGACTTCAGAGACGTGCCAGCAGAACAGAAGAAAGAAGTGGGAATGAAACTAAACGAGTTGAAGAACAAGGCTCAAGAAAAGATTTCCGCTCTAAAAGAGGCTTTCGAACTTCAAGATAACGGAACAGCAGAACTTGACCTTACACGTACTGCATACCCTATAGATTTGGGAACACGTCATCCACTAAGCATTGTAAAGAATGAAATAATAGATATATTCAGCCGTATGGGATTTACCATTGCCGATGGCCCTGAAGTAGAAGACGACTGGCATGTATTCTCATCAATGAACTTTGCAGAAGACCATCCTGCCCGCGACATGCAGGACACATTCTTCATCGAAAGTCATCCTGACATTATCCTAAGAACACACACTTCATCAGTACAGAGCCGAGTTATGGAAGTTTCACAACCTCCTATCCGAGTTATTTGTCCGGGACGTGTGTACAGAAATGAAGCTATCAGCTACAGAGCACACTGCTTCTTCCATCAGGTAGAAGGTCTGTATATCGACAAAAACGTTTCATTCACCGACCTGAAGCAAGTTCTTCTTCAGTTTGCACAGGAAATGTTCGGCCCTGAAACCAAAATCCGTCTTCGTCCATCATATTTCCCATTTACAGAACCTAGTGCCGAAATGGATATCAGCTGCGACATATGCGGCGGCGAAGGATGTCCTTTCTGCAAATACACAGGTTGGGTAGAAATCTTAGGTTGCGGTATGGTTGACCCTGCCGTATTGGAAGCAAATGGAATTGACAGCAAGGTATATACAGGATACGCATTCGGTATGGGTGTAGAACGTATAACTAACCTTAAATACAAGGTAAAAGACTTGCGTATGTTCTCCGAAAACGATACCAGATTCCTTGAAGAATTTGAGTCTGCCAACTAATAGGCTACATACATAAAAAAACAAGAAACATAATAAGGCTGTGTCAAATCATTCCTTATGTCATAAGAATCCATATTCCAGATTCTTATGATATATAGAAGTCTGACACAGTCTTTTTTGTTACACATATACATATGAATCTTACAGGAATGGACAAAGACAAACTGACAACACCAAGCTACTGTTGCATACTGGCAGCCAATTTTCTGCTATATTTCAGATACAAGACTGCTCCTCACTTTAATACTAATAAAGCAAGATAAGCAGATTCTACTAATTCTTATAAGTAAAAACATATATGTGAGAGAAATGCCCGTTCACTTCAGTAATCTGAAGAGAAATGATGAACGACTGGAAAAATCCCATATTGTCAAAAATAAATCCCGGAAGATACCCTCTGTATTTTTGGGGATTGTTTTTAACCCTATCCATATCAACAACCATTATATACGAAGCATCCTTTGAGAGATTCGACACACATTCGTCGAATATAGTATTGCGCGAAACAGACATGATACTGTTTATACAAGAATCAACCTTCGCCTGACTTGAAACTATCAGAAGACTGTCTGCCGAATATTCCACTTCACCGTTCAATTTCACCTTTACAACCTCCATACAACTGTCGGGCTGGTACATTCCTCCACTAAGATAAATGACATCACTATTCATATGGAGTTCGAATTCGCTCCATGTATCGCTACTGCTTACCGCCAGATTAGGGAAAGTAGCCTCGCGAGAATAAAAAGTCATATAATTGACAGACTTATTAAGGTGTATTCTAGAGAATATCTCATTATTCCTTACAGAAGTATCATCTTCTAACGCATCTATTACATTCTCTATCAATCTTTTATGATAACTTACAACTATAAATCCGTCACCACTCAATACCGACAGGAACTTTGATGTCTTACCCAATGAATATATCTCTATTTCCTTACCTCTATATTTTTCCGATTTTAAAACGACCTGGTTGTCAAATTTTTGCCTTATCAAGTCGAACAAAAACTTCTTACCAGCCTTGTCTGTCTGCAGATAAGATATGAAATCGTATTCCTCAAAATCATTTTTGTGAATACTCATTACAATTCTGCTGACCTTATTAGCTATACCATGAGGACTCAACGCTGTAAATTTATTCAAGTCGCTGAGTATATTCAACATCAGCTCTGAATAATGAGATGTAGAATCTGTTTTGGAATAGGCCATCCTTGAAAACTCACTTGTGAAATAATCAATATTATCGGTATCCAAAATTCCATAACAGTCATCCGGTATCATAGAAAAAATGTCAAGATCCTTTCCTTTGCCAACCTCTTTCAGACTGGCAAAACTATAAAAACCTACTGCAATACAAAACAGAAGGACAGATATAGATACTCCTATTTTAACAATTGTGCGAAACTTCATTTATTATTTTTTGCAAAGATAACAAAAAAACTAAAAAAAGAAAAAAGGATAACAAAATTATATACAAAAAGGGTCTGTTATAAAAAAAACAGACCCTTGAAAGAGGGTGACTAGTGGGATTCGAACCCACGACATTCAGAACCACAATCTGACGCTCTAACCGACTGAACTATAGTCACCATTTAATTATGACTGCTCTTGCTAAGGAAAGGGTGACTAGTGGGATTCGAACCCACGACATTCAGAACCACAATCTGACGCTCT
>JAHHQV010000074.1 GCA_020026175.1 Phocaeicola sp.
AACAGACTTTAGGTTTAACGTAAAAAATAGTCAACCTTTTTTAGGCTAAGACACTTTGAAATATCGGAAGGTTCGGGAGATGTGATGCGCAAAATCTTGACGAACAATTATATCCGTTTTCTGTATGTATATGAAAACAGGGCTGCTTTAGCCGTGAAGTATTATATCCAAAAAGACTTATATTTGTCGGTTTATAACAAGTCCTCGAGGCAGGTTGCCAATGTGAAAGCCGCTGCCGTTCAGGATGATTTGGGCTTGGGCGGTTTGTTTCCTATGCCAGTCGGTACTGATGGAGATAGATTGGTAGGCAGCCTTTCATTGCTTGATATGGAAGAGAAAAATATCTCTCCAGAGTTGAAAGTTTGTTTTAAGCAGGCAGATGAAGAAGGAAATCTGGTATTGGTATTTTATAATTTAAAATAAGAACAGAGCCAAAACTCGGATTTATATCAAATTTAGTATAAACCTGTCCTACTTTATGTGTAGGACGCTTAATATTTATGTATGAAAATACTTGTAATAAATCCCGGCTCTACATCCACTAAGTTGGCTGTATATGAAAATGAAGTTAGGATATGGAGTGCCAACATATCACATTCTATTGAAGATTTGTCTGTATATAAAGATGTGAATGAACAATTCTGTTTCCGTAAAAGACTCATTGTTGATACATTGAAGAAGAATGGCATACAAATGGATTTTTCTGCTGTGATAGGCAGGGGAGGAGTTTTGAAACCAACCACGGGTGGTGTGTATGAGATATGTGGCAGAATAATTGATGATTTGAAGAATTCTCATCTGAAACATGCATCCAATCTTGCAGCACCTATTTCGCTTGATATAGCTGCAATTTCGGGTAATGGATGTAAAGCTTATATTGCCGACCCGGCTGTAACTGATGAACTTTGCGATGTGGCAAGAATTTCGGGCATACCGGAACTGCCGAGAATATCTGTATTGCATGCCCTCAACAGCCGTGCGGTGGCTCGTAAGCATGCTTCGGAAACAGGCCGGAAGTACGAAGAGATGAATTTCATTGTAGTACATATGGGTGGAGGTATATCTGTAAGTGCTCATGCTTACGGAAGGATTGTAGATGTAAACAATGCATTGAACGGTGAAGGTCCTTTCAGTCCCGAACGTGCAGGTACACTGCCTGCATCGCAGCTTGTAGACATGTGTTTTGGCGGTAAATACTCAAAAGATGAAATTCAGAAGATGATTTGCGGGCGTGGCGGGCTTTATGCCCATCTCGCCACTACCGACGTAAAGAAGGTGGTTGGGAACATTGAATCAGGCGATATGAAAAGTAAGTTGGTTCTTGATTCCATGATTTACTCTATATCCAAATATATCGGTTGTATGCACATAGCCTTAAAGCAGAAGACAGATGCCATTATATTGACAGGTGGTATAGCTTATAGTAAATATGTTATTGATGGTCTGAAAGAATGGATTGAAGGTCTGGCTCCTATAGTAGTGATACCAGGGGAAGATGAAATGGAGGCACTTGGTATGAATGCTTTGCGGGCTCTTAGAGGAGAATTGCCATTGCAGGAATATAATCCTGACTGATGTGGGATGTTTTTTTGGGGAATGATAGGGTGATATACTGGTGGCAAGTCAGTAGGTATATCTTAAGGTGAAGGTTGTATTTGTACTCTGATTATGTTTTTTCTTTGTTTTGTATAAAATTGCACAAATTACGCACAATATGAATATCCATAATTTGTTTTTGGTTGTTTTTTATTTAACTTTGCAACCGAATGAAGAGTCTTAGATACATATTTGTATTTTTGCTTGCACTTTTGGTGTTTACATTTGGTGCTGGTAGTATAGTTGTACATGTTTGTTCTGTATATTGTAAGATAAACGTGTGCAATAATTCTGTACCGGCTTGTGAAAAACATTCCGATAGAGATTTTTGCTATGATTTTAATTCAGGTTGCGAAAAAAGTGTTTGCAGCTTGGATGAAGAATGCTCTTGCTTGAATCTTTCGTATAATATAGATTTTTATAAATATTCTCAAGATGAAAATCCTGTCTGTAAAGCACAGATGGTGATGGATGTCTTGGAGATTTTTTCTTGTTATCTTTTACGTACAAGGACTGATTCTTTGAGTGAAACAGCCATAGATATGCCTCCTTTGCAATGGAGTGGCCGTAAACTGTTGGCTATGAATTCTGTCCTTATAATTTAGCTTGGATACATAATGTATAGAGTGCGGAGCGTATGGCATATTCGTTCCGTAGTTTTTTTAGTATAGCTATAATTGTAGCTATATGTATGTTTTATGTAATTACAATAAATGTATTCAACTTATTTTTTTTATGAAATATATATCAATCTTATTTTCTTTGATAGCATTGCCTGTTATGGCTGCAAATACTCTTACAGGAACTGTGAAAGACAGCAATAACGAACCCATACCTGGAGCCAACCTTGTTTGGCTGAACACATCTAGCGGAGCTATTACTAATATTAACGGTGAGTTTAAGATAGACCGCCCTTCTAAGTCTGATAAGCTTGTAGTTAGTTTTATAGGCTATAACACTGATACAATAAGCGTATCGTCATATCAGGAATATATAGATATCGTATTGAATGAAGGAGTTCAGCTTCAGGAGGTGAATGTAGTTGGCCGAAAGTTAGGCTTTCAGAAACTGAGAAACAGTGTGTCTAATGCAGATTTGATAAACTCGGACGAACTCTGTAGAGCGGCATGTTGTAATTTGGGCGAAAGTTTTGTTACAAATCCTTCGGTAGATGTAAACTATTCTGATGCGGCAACAGGTGCCAAGCAAATCAAACTTCTAGGACTTTCGGGTACATATGTTCAAATGATGACCGAAAATATTCCTAATTTCAGAGGTGCCTCGGCTCCCTATGGACTTGGTTATGTGCCGGGGCCTTGGATGAACAGTATTCAGGTGAGCAAAGGAACTTCTTCTGTAAAGAACGGATATGAAGCTCTTACAGGACAAATCAATATCGAGTTCAAGAAACCTCATGAGGAAGAAGCAGACTGGGTGTTTGCCAATCTTTTTGCCAGTACCTCAAATCGTTATGAAGCTAATGCCGATGCTTCTGTAAAGTTGTCGGACAAGTGGAGTACGATGCTTTTTGCTCATTATGAAAATGAAACTAAGGCGCACGATTCTGATGATGATGGTTTTGCTGATATTCCGCGTGTGGAACAATATAATCTGTTTAACAGATGGGCATACATGGGAGATAAGTATGTTTTCCAGGCTGGTGTTAAGTTCCTTAACGAAGATCGTTCTAGTGGACAGGTGTCGCATGGTGGAAAAACACTGGCTGACCCATATATCATTGATATGAAAACAAACAGATATGAAGCATTCATCAAACAAGCATACATATTCAATAAAGAACATAATACAAATATAGCTTTGATTACTTCGGGAACTATTCACGATATGGATGCTATATATGGCAAAAAACTGTATAATGTTGACCAGCAGAATGCATATGCTTCACTTCTGTTTGAGACAGAGTTTACTGCCCAACATTCAATATCAGCCGGTTTGAGCTTGAACTATGACAGATATGACCAGAAATATCGTCTTACAAATATCGAGTCGGACGGACTACTTCCGGAACTGGAGAAAGAGACGGTAAGCGGTGCTTATGCACAGTATACGTATATGCCAAGTGACAAGTTTACTTTTATGGCAGGTGTACGTGGTGATTACAGCAGTATATACGGATATTTTGTGACTCCAAGAGCAAATGTGCGCTATGCACCAAACGAATATATCAATTTCCGTGCCTCTGCGGGTAAGGGATACCGCACAAATCATATATTGGCAGAAAACAGCTATATGCTTGCCAGCAACCGTAAGGTTAATATCGCCGATAATCTGGATCAAGAGTCTGCATGGAATTATGGTATAAGTGTGGCGTCGTATATACCGTTGTTTGGAAAAACACTTAATATCAATGCAGAATATTATTATACAGATTTCCAGAATCAGTTGATAGTGGATATGGAGACAGATGCACATACCATATCATTTACAAACCTTGACGGACGTTCTTATTCTCAGGTGTTCCAGATAGAAGCCAGTTATCCTTTCTTTGAAGGATTCAACCTTACTGCTGCATGGCGTTATGCAGATGTGAAACAGACTATAAACGGAATAATGTATGAGAAGGCTCTTACTGGAAAGTATAAGGGACTTCTTACGGCTTCTTATAAGACTCCTTTGGGTAAATGGCAGTTTGATGGTACATTGCAGTTGAACGGTGGAGGCCGTATGCCTACACCTCCTACAGAAGAACAAGTGGCAAATGGTTATTTGTCGTGGAATAAGAGATATAAAGGATTCGAACAACTTAGCTTTCAGGTGACAAGATTCTTCAGAAACTGGTCTGTGTATATAGGTGGTGAGAATCTTACCAATTTCAAACAGAAAAATGCCATAATAGGAGCAGACAGTCCTTGGAGTGAAAATTTTGATGCTTCAATGGTTTGGGGGCCTATGCATGGTGCTAAAGGATATATAGGATTGAGATATAATTTACCAAGAAATTTATAATTAAAACATTGTACGTATGAAAAAGACTTTATTTGTGGCTGTAATGGCTATGTTTGTATGCGGTGTACAGTTGTCGGCAAAAGAACTTCACAAAATTGTTTTCAAGGTAGTACAGATGGAGTGTGGCAACTGTGAAAACAAGGTTAAAAAGAATATCTCCTTTGAAAAGGGAGTGGAAAGACTGGAAACAGATTTAAAGACACGCACAGTAACAGTTACATATGATGCTGATAAAACAGATATCAAGAAACTGAAAGAAGGGTTTGCTAAGTTTAAATACGAAGCAAAAGTAATCAGTGATGTTGAGTTGAAAAAGTGATTGTTTTTAAACAACTCTTCTGGTAAGAAGGCTTGTGTTTTTGCAATTTGATTAGATGAAATCAGAAATAGCCATATGGCTATTTTAAAGACTTTAGTATATGGCTGTTTCTGATTGAAAATGATGAGATAATAATGTCTTATAGCTTATTATAGAATAAAGACTTAAATATTATAAGAAAAATCTTCTAAAAGTTTTGGCATTTAGAAAAAAACTTCATACCTTTGCATCCGCAATCGGGAATAAAATCCCGTTTTTATATCGGAGTTCCGATAATAGGATGGCCCGTTCGTCTATCGGTTAGGACGCAAGATTTTCATTCTTGAAAGGGGGGTTCGATTCCCCCACGGGCTACATAATAAACAAAATCACGAACAATATTAAAGATTAGTCGAGATGGCAAATCACAAATCATCTATCAAAAGAATCAGACAGGAAGAGAAGAGAAGACTTCACAACAGATATTATGCTAAAACAATGCGTAATGCAGTGAAGAAACTTCGTGGAACAACAGACAAGGCAGAAGCTGTTGTATTGTATCCAAAAGTACAGAAAATGTTGGATAAGTTAGCTAAAGTTAACATTATCCACAAGAACAAGGCTGCTAACTTGAAGTCTAAATTGGCTGCTCATATAGCTAAGATAGCTTAATGTTAGTTCCTCTAACAGAAGATATTAAGGTCGGGTTAAATCTCGACCTTTTGTCGTTTATATTCCTTTGTTTCTACGGAATATTGGTTGTTATTGTGTGTGATGATCAGGAAAGAACGATATGAACTGTTATGAAAAAAGAGCCGCATAAAACTCATCGTGCTTCATATTGTTAATACAATATGAAGCACGATGATAGAGTTTGTATGCGGCTCTTTTGGGCTGTTTTACGGTCTAGTCCGACCTTATATGTAAACTTTCTGTTATCTTACCTGAATTACAAGGTATCTTGATATGCTCCAGAAGCTTTCAGGGTTTGTCACTTCTAGTACGTACTGTCCTTTGTCGTCTTTTTCAAGTTTGTAAGAACCTTTAGGATGAGTAGTCAGCAGTTCGGCGCGTTTTGAGTATAGTTTTACGATTTTATCTTTACGTATATCTATTTCTGTAAAATAATCCTTGTTGAAGTCATTGTCTTTTAAAATGTTGCTGCCTTTAAGGATTTTCTGATCTTTAAGTTCGCTTTTAGTTCCGAAAACATACCATGCAGTGTTGAGAGCCTTGTCTTGGGCTGCAACAGTTTTTGATTTTTCGTCGTTTTCTATAGAAAGCTGATCTACATTCTTTGTCAAATCGGTTACTGCTTCATCGAGTTCTGCAATACGTATATTCTTCGAAGCCAACTCGGTTTGTAGGGTTTCGATTTGCTGTTGTTTTGCCGCCAGCTCTGCAGTAAGGCTTTCTAATGCTTTCTTGAGGTTTGCGCTATTGTGCTTGCTGTTTTGCAGTTGTTTTTCAAGTTCGGCTATGCGTTGTTTGTTTTCTTTTAATTTTTCGCTGATAAACTTAATGTCTTCTTTTATTTTGTTGGCAGAAGATTTACTTTCCATTGCACCGTTTAGGTTGACTCTGTTTTCAGCTTCATTTATTTCACGGATACCTTCTTGGATTTCATTGAATGCTCCCATGATGTCATCCAATTCCGTGTTTCGGTTGGACAGTTCTAGCATTAAGGAATCATTCTGCGCTTGTAGCGCATCTTTTTTGCCGGTGTTGTTGCATGATGCCAGGATTGTGGCAAAACACATCGAAAATAATGCTACTTTTTTCATAATTATTTACTGTTTAGAATTATTCTTTTGTTCTTCCTTACCTTCCAGGATGATTACTATTTCACCTCGTGGTTCAGTTTTTGTGAAAAGTTCTATTACTTCTTTAAGGGTTCCCCTTACGCTTTCTTCATGAATTTTTGAAATTTCTCTACATACTGATACCTGGCGTGTCGGGCCGAATGTTTCGGCAAATTGTGTCAGAGTCTTTACCAGTCTGTATGGAGATTCGTAAAATATCATTGTCCTGCTTTCTTCGGCCAGTGAATTGAGCCGTGTCATTCTGCCTTTTTTTTGTGGAAGAAAGCCTTCAAAACAGAATCTTTCGTTTGGTAGACCTGAGGATACTATAGCTGGTACAAAAGCTGTTGCTCCTGGCAGGCATTGTACTTCTATGTCGTTCTTAACACATTCTCTTACGATAAGGAATCCAGGATCGGATATAGCAGGAGTGCCTGCATCTGAAATTAAGGCTACGGTTTCTCCGGCTTTGATGCGTGAGACTATTCCTTCAACTGTTTTATGCTCGTTGAACTTGTGGTGAGACTGCATGGCATTTTTTATTTCAAAATGTTTTAGAAGTATGCCTGATGTTCTTGTATCTTCGGCCAGAATCAAGTCAGCCTCTTTCAGGATGCGTATAGCCCTAAAAGTCATGTCTTCAAGATTTCCTACTGGAGTAGGAACTACATATAGTTTTCCCATTTTTATACTTTAGAAATCAATAATAGCAAAGGTAAAAAGATTTTGTTATCGGTGAAGTAATTCTGTTAATATTTAACAGATGTTGTATGTTTATGAACTCCTTAATATCAATATTTTTAATTTTGAGGTCAAAACGTAAGGTTTTATCAATAGGATTTGTATTTTTGCATATATTCTTTTAAAAAATGAGAGTCATGGAAAATCAAAAGAAAATAACGTTCGACAGTTTTATCAGAGATGCTATTGGTTTGGCTATATTTATAGGGATACTTTATTTGTTGGATAAGTTAAGCGGGGTGTTGCTTCCTTTCTTTGTTGCATGGATCATAGCATATTTGCTGTATCCTATGGTGCAGTTTTTTCATGATAAGCTGAGGATTAAAAGTAGGGCTTTGGCGATATTTGCATCAATGCTTACTATTGTGATAGTGGTGTCTTTGGGTTTTATGGCTTTTGTTCCATCTATGATTGAAGAATGTGCCAAATTGAAGTCTCTTATAGAAATTTATTTTGCTGATGGTGGTAGATTTACTTCTATACCTAAGGATATAACTGATTTTATTCATGACAATATCGATTGGAATTGGATTCAGGAAAACTTGAATTCTGAAAATATTATAGATACTTTAAAAGGTTTGTTGCCTAAGATGTGGACTATAATATCTACCTCATATAATATAATTCTTGCTATATTTACAGCATTTATAGTTCTGCTTTATTTGTTTTTTATTCTTCTTGATTATGAAGAGATAGCAAAAGGTTGGATAAATCTTATTCCTGTAAAGCATAAGGATAATATCGTTATGATAGTGGAGGATGTAAAGGAGGGTATGAACAGGTATTTCAGAGGCCAGTTTTTTGTTGCTTTTTGTGTGGGCGTACTTTTTAGTATAGGATTTCTTATAATAGACTTTCCTTTGGCTATTGGCTTGGGATTGTTCATTGGTTTGCTTAATGTCGTTCCGTATCTACAGATAATAGGTTTTATTCCAACAGTTTTTCTGGCTTTGCTTAAGGCTGCTGATACAGGTGAAAACTTTTGGGTTGTATTGGGGCTTGCCATTTTGGTGTTCTGCGTAGTGCAGGCTATTCAGGATATGTTTCTTGTTCCTAAAATAATGGGAAAGATAACAGGGCTTAATCCTGCTATTATATTATTGTCTTTGTCGGTATGGGGTTCTTTGATGGGCATGCTTGGTATGATAATAGCACTTCCATGTACGACATTGCTACTTTCGTATTATCAGAGGTATATAAAGAAAAAAGATATGGATTTTATTAGTGGCGAAAAAGGTGTTGATAATCAGTAAGTTATAAGGTGAACGATTTTTTTTATAAAAAAGTCCTCAAATATTTTGCAGGAATGGATAAAAGTACTACCTTTGCACTCGCAATCGGGGAAATAACCGAGGTAAACAAAAGGATTGATTCGCTAGCTCAGCAGGTAGAGCACAACACTTTTAATGTTGGGGTCCTGGGTTCGAGCCCCAGGCGGATCACTCAAACAAAAAGCAAAACAACGAAAACCGCTGATAATCAATCATTATCAGCGGTTTTTCTTTTTATCCATACTGCAAATTGAAGCAGAATACCGCATCTTACTGGAGGTGAAATAGGTGGACTTAATTTCCACATAAAAACAAGTCCACCCGATTGGATTATATTTCACTGATTCTCTGCGTTTTGCATAAAACAAACTCTTTTCAAAACATGTATTTTTACACCATCAAAAAAAAGAAGAGTATGGCAATGCAAAGAAACTATTTTACGGTATTGTTTTTCCTGAAGAAATCAAAGCTGCTTAAAAATGGAGAAGCACCAATCTGTATGCGTATCACAATAAACGGGAAACGTGCAGAGGTACAAATCAAGCGAAGTATAGATGTTACAAAATGGAATACGCAAAAAGAATGCGCGATTGGCAGGGAAAAGAAGTATCAAGAAATAAACCACTATCTTGATACGATAAGAACTAAAATCCTTCAAATTCACCGTGAACTTGAGCAGGACGGTAAACCTATTACAGCAGATATTATAAAAAATATCTATTATGGAGAACACTCTACTCCCAAAATGCTGCTTGAAGTATTCCGGAAACACAATTCGGAATATCGGGAATTAATGAACAAGGAATATGCCGAAGGTACTGTACTTCGATACGAACGTACAGCAAGATATTTGAAGGAGTTTATCAGTGAACAGTATAAACAGGCTGATATTCCATTAAAATCAATCAACTATGAATTTATCCTAATTTCCGCAAATCATCTTGACTCTCGTGTTATAAAATGGATATTTTG
>JAHHQV010000008.1 GCA_020026175.1 Phocaeicola sp.
GAAAGACAGCAGATTTACAGTCTGCCCCATTTGGCCACTCTGGTATTTGCCCGATCGCTTTTGATTTAACAACCTTAGGTGAGGTATTTTTCTCAATTGCGATGCAAAGATACAACTATTTTTTTAATTTGCAATAGAAATCTATCATTTTTATTGCAGTAATTGCACATTCGTCTCCTTTATTTCCCAATTTTCCTCCTGCTCTGTCTTCTGCCTGTTCCATTGTGTTGGTAGTTATCAGACCGTAAATTACTGGTACATCGCTAGTTGCGTTAAGCTGTGCTATTCCTTGAGTAGTTCCGGCGCATACATAGTCAAAATGTGGTGTATCTCCTCTAACTACACAACCAATTGCTATAATTGCATCAAATTTTTTTGATTTTATCATTTGTGCGGCTCCAAATGTGAGTTCAAAACTTCCAGGCACAGTCTGTACGTGTATGTTTTCTTCTTTGGTTCCGTGCTTTAGCAGAGTCTTTACTGCACCGTCCAATAGCGGACCTGTGATATTGTTGTTCCATTCTGACACTACAATTCCGAATCTCATGCCTGAAGCATCCGGTACGCTGTTGAAATCATAGTCTGATAAATTGTGATAAGCTGTTGCCATATTAATAATGTATATATAATTAAATAATCTGTTTCGTATTAATTTTTGCAAAGATACTATATACTGCTTATTTCACGAAATAAATGTTTGATATATCGGCATTGTTTTAGTTATTTTAGCCAGTGGGTATAATGACGGATATTATATTGTAGAAAAGCACTAGCCTTGTTGTTATAAATAATGTACTATATGGTGACAAACAAAAAGAAATCAGCCAGAACAAGTGAATGTTCCGGCTGATTTCTTTTTGTTATACCTTTATTTTTATCAGAGTTTATTTTGAAGCACGTTCTATGTACTTGTCTATGTCCATAGCCTGGTAAGAGTTTGCATATTTGTTCTTGATAGTTTTGTATGCCTCTACTGCTTCTGCATTTTTGTTCAGCTTTTCAAGTATCTGTCCTGCCTGTATAAGATAGATAGGGCTGATAGAAAGGCTGTTTGCACGGTCGGCTGCTTTGATAAGAGTTGCTGCGGCTTTGTCAAGTTGTCCCATCTGTGCGTAGCAGTTACCCATTGTACCCAAAATGGCAGGAGCGACAAGCTGGTCGGCAGCATCGAACTTGTTAAGATATTTTGTAGCTTCTTCGTATTTGCCAAGTTGTGCGTAGCATATTCCTGCATATGCATTGGCAAGGTTTCCAGCTTTTGTGCCACTGAATTTGTCTGCCAGTTTTACGAAACCTGCATATCCAAGACTGTCGCCGTTTAGTGCCTGTTCGTATTTTTCGGCTGTGAAATACTGTTCGCCCTTGAAAATTGCTTCAGAAGCTTTTACTTCTTTTGGTGCTGCTATAAGGTTTGAATATGCCATGTATCCGCCTATTACAACTATTAATCCTACAACTACAGCTATAAATAAGTTTTTGTTTTTAATCAAGAATGCTTCTGATGCGCTTATTGCTTCTTCTGCATTCAACAAATCGTTTGTGTTTTTTTGTTGATTCATTGTTATTTGTTTTTATTATTATTCAAGACATGATATTTCGGTCAGCAAAAGTAACTTATTTATGTTTATAAACGAAATTTGTCGGCAAGTTTTTTTACCAATCATCCTTTTATTAGTACTTTTGTACGTAAATTTTAGACTAAATATGTGGCTTAAACGCATTTCGATATTAAATTATAAGAATATAGAGCAGACCGAGCTCTCTTTTTCACACAAGTTGAACTGTATAATAGGAAAGAACGGTATGGGAAAGACCAATCTGATGGATGCGGTCTATTATCTTTCGTTCTGCAAGAGTGCTACCAATCCGGTGGATTCTCAGAACATACTTCACGACAGAGATTTCTTTGTAGTACAGGGATTTTACGCGACTGATGCTATTGAACCTATGGAAATTTATTGTGGACTGAAGCGCAGACAGAAAAAGCAGTTCAAGAGAAACAAGAAAGAGTATCCTAAATTGTCAGAACATATAGGGGTTGTTCCTCTGGTTATGGTGTCTCCTGCCGATTCTATCCTTATATCGGGTGGAAGCGAAGAGAGAAGAAAGTTTATGGATGTGGTTATATCGCAGTTTGACCGCGAATATCTTGATGCACTGATAAGATATAATAAAGCCATGTTGCAGAGAAACACGTTGTTGAAGTCGGACGTAGAACCAGAGGATGAACTGATGAACGTGTGGGAGGAGCTTATGGCTACGGAAGGGGAGACTGTGTATCGAAAGAGACGTAAGTTTATAGATGAGTTTATCGGGGTTTTCCAGTCCTACTATTCGTTCATTTCGCAAGATAGTGAGACTGTGAGTCTTGCATACGAGTCGCACGCATCGAAGGGTAACTTGCTGACTGCCATGCGCGAAAGCCGTCAGCGCGACAGGATAATGGGGTATTCGCTGAAGGGGATACATAAGGATGACCTTATAATGAAGCTCGGCGGTTTTCCTATAAAGCGTGAAGGGTCGCAAGGGCAGAACAAGACTTTTCTTATAGCTCTGAAATTGGCACAGTTTGAGTTTTTGAAACGCACGGGTAGCCATAATACTCCTTTGGTATTGCTGGATGATATTTTCGACAAGCTGGATGCTCACCGTGTAGAGCAGATAGTGAAGTTGGTTTCGGGCGACAGTTTCGGGCAGATATTCATAACAGATACCAACAGGGACCACCTTGACAAGATATTGAGGAAAATAAACGGAGACTATAAGATTTATGAGGTGGATAACGGTGTGATAACAGAAAGGAAATGACTGTATGAGAAGAAATAATACTGAGAAGTTGGGTGATGTGATAATGAAGCTTTTGAGGCAGGAGGGACTTGAAACTCCTCTAAACCAGCACCGGCTTGTAGAATCGTGGAAAGATGTGGTGGGTCCTGTGATATACAGGTACACCACCAATATATATATAAAGAACCAGACGTTGTATGTGCAGCTGTCATCGTCTGTCATCCGTCAGGAATTGCAGATGAGCAGGGAGATGCTTGTGCGCAACCTCAATTCGCAGGTAGGGGCGCAGGTCATTTCTGATATTATGTTCTACTGATGCATCCGCTTTCGGTCCATACCTCGTTCATTGGTATGTCGAGGCCGTTTGTCGGAATGTTGTCGCATACCTGGAAATCAAAGCATACTCCCAGCTTAAATTTTACGTCCATATCTTTCAGAAACTTGTCGTAGTATCCTTTACCTCTGCCTAGTCTGTTGCCTTTGGTGTCGAATCCCACTCCGGGTACTATTATCATGTCTATAGATTCAAGGTCGGCAAATGCTTCGCCTTGAGGTTCGTAGATGTTGTAAGCGCCTTTTTTCATCGAGTCTTTGCCTTCGTATTTTCTCAGAAACATTTCATTGCCCGACACTACAGGAAGTATAATGTCTTTCTGTACGTGCCACTTTTCGATAAAGTCGTGGGTATATACTTCGTCGGGAAGTGAATAATATAGCATTACGGTTTTTGCACACTTGAATATCACGTTTTCTTCTATCCGGCTTGTCACTATGTCCGACATCGCTTTCAGTTGTTCGTGAGTGAAGCTTTTTTTCTTTTCGCTTATGAGTTTTCTTGTCTCTTTCTTGTCCATGTCTTTTTGTGGCTTTTGGGTGAAAAAATAAACGCCATGTCGTTTTTTAAAAGCGACCAGGCGTTTTCGATAGAACGCCCAGTCGTTATGATTAAAGCGACTAGGCGTTTTTTTATGGTTTAATTTTTTGAACTGTCGTCTTGAGATTCCTTTTTCTGAGGTATGGATTTTCCTGCTTCAAGTATCTCTACTGCCTTCAGTACTGTTTTGTCTGTTTTGTTGAGATATTTGATGTATTCTTCCATTCCAAGCATGTTGTAGATGATGTTACCATATATGCTCATCTCAAACAGTTCTTTTGAGGTTATAAGCATATTGTTTCTTTTTTTCAGTCCTTTCTTGCTTGCCCAGTTGGAGAATTTTACCAGAAGGTTTTCTTTCTTGATGTATTTCAGAAGTTCGTCGGCAGTCTTATATTCCATCAGTTTGTTTCGGTTCTGGTCTGTATAGTCGAAAGTATATCTGATAATCAGTCCTCTGTTTGCAGCCATGCGGTAGTATGAAGTCATTCTTGTGGTATCCTGTGGCACAAAGATGTCGGGCATAATTCCTCCGCCTCCATATACTGGTCTGCCTATGCCTGTGTGGAATATTTCGTCGGTGTTCTGCTTTATGCTGTCGGCCGAGAAGAATTCTCCGTGTTCGTATCTTGTTAGAATGTCAAGTTCGTATTCCGAGTCTTTTCCCTTAGTGTATGGTTTCTGTATGCATCTTCCCGAAGGTGTGTGGTATCTGGCGATTGTAAGTCGGATGGCAGAACCGTCGCTGAACTCTATAGGCTGCTGCACAAGTCCTTTCCCGAATGTTCGTCTTCCTATGATTGTACCTCGGTCATTGTCTTGTATGGCTCCTGCAAAAATTTCGCTTGCCGATGCCGAGCCTTCGTCCACCAATACTACCAGAGGCAGGTCCTGACTGCTTCCTGTGCCGTTTGAGGTATAGTTTTCGCGTGGGAATTTTCTGCCTTCTGTATATACTATCAGTTTGTTTGCCGGCAGAAATTCGTTTACCATCTGTATGGCAGAAGCCATGAATCCGCCTGTATTTCCTCTAAGGTCTACTATAAGGCCTTTCATGCTCAGCTGGTTGAGTTTGGCAAGTGCAAAGAGCAGTTCGGGATAGGTGGTTTCTCCAAATTTGTTTGCTCTTACATATCCCCATTTCCCGTCAATTATATAGGCTGCATCTACGCTCTTTACGGGGATGTCTCCTCTGATGATTTCAAAATGAAGTATTTCTTTTTCTCCAGGACGGTATATTCCTATTTTCACTTTTGTTCCCTTTTCTCCTTTCAGCCTTTTCATGGCTTCGTATTGTGTCACTATTTTTCCTACAAAGACAGAATCGTCAACCTCTACAATGCGGTCGCCTGCCATCAGTCCTACCTTTTCCGACGGTCCGCCTTGTATCACGCTTCCTATGTGTATGGTGTCGTTCTGTATGGAAAACTGTATGCCTATGCCGCTGAAGTGTCCTTTAAGTTCGGAGTTGACTTCTTCCAGATTTTTTGCTGGTATGTACGAAGAGTGCGGGTCCAGTTCGGACAATATCACAGGCATGGTATTTTCTACCATGTCGCTTATCTTAACAGTATCTACATACGAATCGCTTACAATTCGCAGCAGTGTGTTGATTTTATTCGAAGAGCTGTTTATCACTCCTATGTGATTGCCCGAGAAATGCTTTGTATAAAATGTCCCGACTGCTATGCCGATTACTATACTGACGGCTACCAGTAGCGGGATAAGTCTGTTGGAATTTTTCATATTATTTTTTGTTTATATTGATTAAACTTCTTCGTTTATATATACCACCTCTATACCGGCCTTTTTCAGCAGTTCAAGTCCGTCTTCCAGACGATATTTTTCTCCGTACACCACTCTTTTTATGCCGGCTTGGATTATTAGTTTTGCACATTCTATGCAAGGCGATGCTGTGACATACATGGTTGCCCCTTCGCTGCTGTTGCTGGAGCGTGCTATTTTGGTTATGGCATTGGCTTCGGCGTGTAGCACATAGGGTATGGTAACTCCGTTATTGTCTTCACATATGTTTTCAAATCCCGATGGAGTACCGTTGTAGCCGTCGGATATTATCATCTTGTTCTTCACAATAAGTGAACCTACCTGTCTGCGCTTGCAGTATGAGTTTTCTGCCCATATTCGCGCCATTTTCATATATCTTTTGTCAAGGTTTTCCTGTTTGTTGTCTTGATATTCCATATTCTTTTTGGGAGATTTATTTTATAGGATAGAATTGAATGAATTCTTTTTTGTTAGAATCGAATAGTTTCAGCAGCAGGCTGCTTCCTCTGTAGAACTGGGCATTGCGTATTTCATTGTAGAACATTCTGTCAAGTCCGTCAGCATTGCCATGTATCTGTACATTCGAAATCTGCACCGAATGGTCTTTGGGGTCTGCACTCCACATGCCATTGAACTCTATACTGTTTCCTTTGGCCTTGAAAATTCCGTCTTTTTCAAATTTTATGGTATATATGTTTCTGTCTTTGTTTATTTCGAATTGCTCTTCTATGCTTGTGATAGTCTTGAAGTTGTTGTCGTCTTTCCAGTTGGTTGTGGTGCCCGACAGGGTCCAGTGCCAAGTGCAGGATGTGAAGATTTCATCTATGTCGTCTTCCTGATTGCATCCACACAACATTATTGCCATCAGCAGAGGCATCAAGATGTTTTTTGTTATTGTAGCTTTCATTGTTGTATTTGTCTTAGTTGTTTTTTATTCCGTTTCTTTCCAGCAGTGCATCTATTGTAGGTTCTTGCCCTCTGAATCTCTTGTATAATGTCATTGGGTGTTCAGTACCACCTTTTGACAGGATGTTGTCTCTGAATGACTGAGCCACGTCGCTGTTGAATATGCCTTTTTTCTTGAATAGCGAGAAGGCGTCTGCATCAAGGACTTCCGCCCATTTGTAGCTGTAGTATCCGGCAGAGTATCCTCCCGACATGATGTGTCCGAACTGAACACTCATACATGTTTCTTCAGGTTGTGGAAACAGTTGTGCCTTCGACCATGCGTTCTTTTCATATTCTTTTACATCGGCAGTGAATGTTTCGTTTCTTGTGTACCACGCCATGTCGAGAAGTCCGAAACTTACCTGACGCAGGCATGCATAGGCAACGTTGAAGTTCTGAGAATCGACTATGCTCTGTATCATGCTTTGTGGGATAGCTTCGCCTGTGATGTAGTGTTTTGCAAATGTGTTGAGGAAGTCTTTTTCCACTGCAAAGTTTTCCATAATCTGCGATGGAAGCTCGACGAAGTCCCAATAGACATTAGTACCGCTCATACACTGGAATCGGGTGTTGGCAAAGATTCCGTGCAGGGCATGGCCGAATTCGTGAAGGAACGTATTCACTTCGGAAAATGTAAGCAAGGCAGGCTTGTTTGCCGTAGGCTTGGTGAAGTTCATCGTTACCGAAACGTGTGGTCGGCTGTTTGTGCTGTCGTCTTCTATCCACTGCTCTTTGTATGAAGTCATCCATGCTCCTGAGCGTTTTCCCTCACGAGGATGAAAATCGGTGTAGAGTACTGCCAGGAATGTATTGTCTTTGTCGTAAACGTCAAAGGCTTGTACATCGGGGTGGTATACCGGTATTTCTTTGTTCTCTCTGAATGTTATGCCATATAGCTTTGTGGCTAGTCCGAATACTCCTTTCTTTACGTTGTTAAGTTCGAAGTATGGTCTTAATGCTTCTTCATCAAGATTGTATTTTCTGTTTTTCAGCTTTTCCGAGTAGAAAGAAAAGTCCCAAGGCATAAGTTCGAAATCATTGCCCTCAAGTTCTTTTGCCAGATTTTCTATTTCTTTTATTTCCTCTTTGGCAGCAGGAGTGTATGCTTCTATAAGGTCGTTCAGCAGATTGTAGACCTTTTCACTGTTTTCTGCCATTCTTTTTCGTAATACATAGTCGGCATAGTTGTCGAATCCCAGCAGTTGTGCCAGTTCCATACGTGTGTTTACCAGTTGTTTCACAATGTCCGTATTGTCAAGTTCGTCGGCGTGAGTACACTGTGTGTTGTATGCCATATACAGTTCTTTTCTCAGTCCTCTGTTTTTGCTGTATTTCATGAAAGGTATATAGCTTGGTGCCTGTAGTGTGAAAATCCATCCATCCTTGCCTTTTTCTTTGGCAGTATGTTCGGCAGCCTCTGTAGCACTTTCGGGCAGTCCTGCCAGATTCTCCTTGTCGGAAATGTGTAGCTCGTACTTATTTGTCTCTTTCAGATGATTTTGTGAGAATTTAAGTGTCAGGCTGCTTAGGTCCATTGATAGTTTTCTGAATTTTTCCTTGTCGGCATCATTAAGGCTGGCTCCGTTTCTGATGAATCCGTCGTAAGTTTTTTCAAGAAGTCTTAGTTCTTCTTTCGATAGATTTAGTGTATCTCTGACTGCATATACATCTTTAACCCTTTCAAAAAGAGCAGGGTTGAGGCTTATATTGTTTGAGTGTTCCGATAGTTCGGGCATTAGCTTCTCTGCTATTGCATCTAGTTCGTCGTTTGTTTCTGCGCTCATCAAATTGAAGAAAACGGTGGTAACCCTGTCCAGCAGTTTTCCCGAATGTTCCAAGGCTATAATGGTGTTTCCGAATGTAGGCTTGTCGCTGTTTTCTACTATTTGTCTTATCTCTTCATCCTCATCTTTCATTCCCTGTCTGATGGCAGGTTCATAATCTGCGATACTTATTTTGTCAAACGGCACTGTGTCATGAGGTGTGTTGTATGCTATTAAAAATGGATTGTTCATGTCTTCTTTTTAATTTTTGTTTGTTATTTCTGCAACTAATGATGACATTTCGTTGATGATTATTTTCTTTCTGCTTAGTACAATGAAATTCTTTTCCTGAAGCGAGTTCAGTGCTCTTGATACGTTTATTCTTGTGTCGTCTATCAAGGCTGACAAATCTTCCATAGTAATGTACAGAGTCTTTTTCCCAAATGAGGTTGCGCATCTGAACAGAAGAAAGTTCTTGATTTTTTCTTCGGTGTTGCCAATGTGTGAGTTCCACAGCTTGTTGTAGACAGTCTGTGCTCTGTTGCTTAAAATGTTGAGGTAATTAAGATTGAAGATGTCATATTTGCATAAGTTGGTAAGAATATAATTCTTTTCAATACTTAAAGCTTCCACTTCACCTTCTGTTATGTATGAAGAGTGGAAGTTTGTATGCATTCCGAATAACGATTGCGGCTCTATGATGTATGGTCCTTGTATTGTTTCTTCTATAGTGAAGTTGTATTTTTCGTCGGTTGTTATTACTTTGACATTTCCACTCAGAATGAAAATAAGATTGTTGCATCTGGATTTTTGTACAGCTATACTATGTTTGTTGTCAAATCTGTGAAACCCCATTTTTACCTTTCCTATAATACTGGTAATGTTTTCCTTTGTCAGTCCTTGAAACAGAGGTAATTCCAGTAACTTGTCGTACATTGAAACTTTCATGGTTTATTTAATTAAAAGTATTCTTATTTTAACAAGCAAAGTTAACAATTTATTTATATCATGTTTTTTATAGCTTTGTTATTTTAATATTTTTATTGATTATTTTTTCACACAAACAAAATATTAATGATATAATAACGTTGTTGTATTCGTAATAAATAGATATATTTGTATAATTGTAATTCTTTGTCATTATGGAAAATATCATCGCTTTTTTAATGGGATTAATAAAACAGTTGGACTTTCAGGAGTTTCTTAGTGCTTTTATAGTATTATTTGCCGTGATAGATATAATAGGTTCTATCCCAATCATATTGGATTTGAAGCAGAAAGGTCGTCCGGTCAATGCAATAAAAGCTACTGTTATAGCCTTTACCTTGCTTGTAGGATTCTTTTTTGCCGGTGATATGCTACTGAAACTTTTTCAGGTAGATATTGCTTCGTTTGCTCTTGCTGGTGCTTTTGTCATCTTTCTGATGTCGCTTGAGATGATTCTTGATATTGAGATATTCAAGAATACAGGTCCTATAAAAGAAGCCACATTGGTTCCTCTTGTATTTCCTTTGCTTGCGGGTGCAGGTGCATTTACTACATTGCTTTCACTTCGTGCCGAATATGCTACGGTCAATATAGTCATAGCTCTGACACTGAATATGGTATGGGTGTTTATAGTGCTGAAACTTACCAGTTTGATAGAACGCTTTTTGGGCAAGGGAGGTCTATATGTGATACGTAAGTTCTTCGGTATAATTCTGTTGGCTATTTCTGCCAGATTGTTTACTGCCAATCTTACTTCTTTGATTGAACAGTTTCAGGCTGTAACTCGTTGATTTTGTAGATACTTATCTTTGTTTCATCGCTTTTCATCATCAGTAAGTTGTATATTACTCAAGTTTCTGATTTAGATTTTTTGTGAAATAAAAAGGGCTTTAAGTACCCCATATGTTATGGAAAATGAGTAAATTAGATGTCGTCAAACATAACTACTCAATACTTAAAGCCATGAGCAAAAATACTAATATTCCATCAGAAATCTGTAATTTATTCAATAAAAATCGTCTTCCGCTCGTTGTTTCTACCTTTAACAAGCTTGTGGAATCTCTACATCTGGGTAATGCTGACCTCGGAGGTCGTAAACGTGAAAATTGCCAGCTCACCAATCTGCAGGTGTTCCAGCTTCTTGTTCTCATGCCATTTTTTTCAGTGGTCAATGCCTTCAATTATTCAGGCTCAGTCTTAAGTAGAATGTTCGGAGGTAAAAAGGACATGCTATATTCCTTCATGTCTCAAGACAATATAGACTGGCGCAATATCATCTACCGCATAACAGTAAAACTGATTTCAAATGTAACCTGTCGGCAGGACTATAGGAAGAGTACATTGCCTTCAGTCCTGATAGCTGATGACACAGACCTTCCCAAGTCAGGTCTGCATATAGAGTCTATCGGAAAGATCTTTTCCCATGTGCACCAGAGCTGCATTTTGGGTTATAAGATGCTTGCACTCTGCTGGAGTGATGGCCGCAGTCAGTTTATTCTTGACGCCTCGCTTCATGGAGAAACAGGAAAAGTCGAGGGAAAGGAGCAAGGACTGACCGCAAAGCAAAGAGAGGCAAGATACCAACGTAAGCGGGATGAGGATTCCTGTTCAGCCAAGCGGAAAAATGAATATTTCATGGGCAAGGGCGAGAAACTTATTGAGATGGTCAAAAGATGCATACGTGCCAGGATACCTTTCGATTACTTACTGGTAGACAGCTGGTTTACATGCAAGGGACTCATAAAATTTGTCTGTCACTCACACAGGAGATTTCACCTGCCGGGCATGGCTAAATTAGGAAACACCAAATATAAGACTAAGACATATGGAGAGATTTCAGCCAAGGCGCTGATTGCTAAAATTGTGAAATCGAAGAGTATCAGATATAGTCGTCGCTATCATTGTCACCATGCTTCTTTCGATGCCACTCTGGATGGATACTCTGTACGGTTGTTCTTTTGCAGACGAAGCAAGAAGGAGGGTTGGAAAGTCCTGTTGACCACAGACATGCAGCTGGACTTTCTCAGAGCCTACGAGATCTATGCTATGCGATGGTCCATTGAAGTTTTTTTCTCAGACTCCAAAAGGGTATTAGGTTTGGCTTCATGTTCTGCACGTGATTTTTCCTCACAAATCTCTCATGTTTCCTTGGTGATGATACGGTACAATCTTTTAGCAATGATAAAAAGGTCTCTTGATTACGAAACCATAGGAGGTCTGTTCAGAGATGTCTATGCCGGAGTGAAAGAAATTACAGTAATTGAGAAAATCTGGAATATAATACTAGAAGTTGTAGTTGTAATCGCTGAAGTTCTAGAAGCTGATTCTGAACATATCCTACGACAAGTTTTAGAAAAAGAAGAGAGACTTGTGGCTTTGAGGAATTATGCAAAAACAGCATAAATCTAAATCAGAAACTTGAGTATATTATAAAAGAAAAGTATGGCTAAACGTCGGTTTTATTATGAAATCGACGTTTTTAATTTGATTTATATATGTTTCTTAGCATGTATGCGATAGTTTATCTTTCTCCCAATTATATTTTCTGTAAATTTATAAATGAAATTTTTAATTTTATAAATTATGGAAATAAGAGAATTATACTTAAAAGAGATTTATGATGAAGTATTGTCATGCAGAAAATGTATGAATGTCAATGATTCTTATGCAATGGATTACCTCCATGATGCTTTTATCAAGGTAGTGGAAAAGATGGATGCCGGCTGTTATCATGATGAGGGTAAACTGGCTTCGTGGGTTCATACGGTAGCTATAAACTCTATTAGGACAGCATTGAGACATGAAAATCTGTGTAAGGATAAGTATAACAGATTCTTGTCGGATATGATGTATTTCTACAGAAGAGACGATTGTGATGTAAAGAATAAGGTTGTTATAGAGCTTGTATTTGAAGTGCTTGAAACCTTGCCTCTTGCCGACCGCGAGATTGTGATGAAATATACTCAGAAAAAATCATTGAGAAGCATTGCGGAAGAAATGAAGAAAAACAATAAAACAATCAAGAAACACTTGAATAAATCTTATGAAATAATCAGAATTCTGGTTCCTGGATTGTTTTATGATTTATGTCATGAAGAGCTTTAGTCTTTGTCTATATACTTTTCTGTAAAACATTTTATTTTGTTGGTATACTCTTCAGGAAAATTCTTGTATGAATTGGCATGATCGGTATCTGGTACAATCCATAATTCTTTTGGTTGAGGTTTTGCTTCGTATAGTTCATACACCATATATGTAGGCACGAAGTCGTCTTTATCTCCGTGTATGAATAACATGGGTTTATGACATTTCTTTACTTGCTTTATTGCTGATGCTTCCTTAAACGACCATCCGTTTTGTAAATTACATATAACGCTGGCTGTATGAAGCAGTGGAAAGGAAGGCAGACCGAACTGCTCCTTTAGTTCTTTCTTGAACTGATGCCACACGGTGGTATATCCGCAGTCTTCTATAAAGCATTTTATTGATTCGGAAAGGTTTTCGCCCGATGTCATCATGGTAGTTGCTGCCCCCATTGATATTCCATGTATTACCGTTTGTATGGAATCACCGAATATATGTGGAGTCACTTTTATCCATTTCAATACATCAAGTCTGTCAAGCCAGCCCATTTGTATTGATTCTCCTCCGCTTAGTCCGGTGTATCTTAAATCAGGTAATATTATGTTATAGTCCAATGATTTATTGTATAGATACCCGATGTGAAACATTCGGATGGCATTGTCGGTATAGCCATGAACTATAATAGCCGTCTTTTTGGTTGGCCTTGAAGCTTTTGCATAGAAAGCATGAAGCTTTATGCCATCCTCTGCTGTAATGAAAATGTCTTTCAGCAGATTGTTGTTTTTAAGGCTGTCAAGCCATGAGTTTATTTGAGGATATTTCTCTCTCATATAGAGTTCGGAAGCTGACATGTCTTTCCCTCTGTTTATAGGTCGTAGAGAATAGTCTATCATGTAAAGGCTTCCACCTGTCAATATTGTACAAAAGACAATTATAATGACAACTGTGATGGTTAAGTGTTTGGTATTCTTTTTCATGAAAAAAAAACGAGGGTGCATCAAAAAAAAACTCTTTTAAGAATTTCACCCCTGCTACAGATAACTGTAACAGGGGTGAATCTTTTGATTAGGGTATTATGACACACCACTTTTTTATTATAGTTAATATTGTTTGTTCCAAATGTCCCACGAAGCAAATGCCTGAAGGAGAAGCATCTCAAGACCATTCTTTACAATGGCACCTCTGTCTGAACCTTTTTTCATAAACAGTGTGATATTGGGATTGTATAGAAGGTCGTATAGCAGATGTTCGGACGTAAGCAGGTCGTATGGGATATCTGGACACTCATCTGCCTTAGGATACATACCTACAGGAGTGCAGTTTACAATGACATTATAATCGCACATGATTTCGGGAGTAAGTTCGTTGTATGTCAGAGTGCTGTCGTCTTTTTTGCTTCTTGATACCAGCTTTGTTTCGAGTCCCATTTTTTCTAATCCATATTTAATGGCTTTCGAAGCTCCGCCTGTACCAAGTATGAGTGCCTTTTTATGATGAGGCTCCAACAATGATTCTATAGACCTTGTAAAACCTATAATGTCTGAGTTGTATCCTTTACGTATAGTTTTACCTTTGGTATGCTCTATTCTGACTACATTTACAGCACCGATTTTAGCTGCATCTTCATCAATTTCGTCAAGATACTCCATTACTTGTTCTTTATAGGGTATAGTGATATTCAGACCTTCAAGATTAGGATTAGAGTTTATAACTTCGTTGAACTCTTTGATGTTTGGAATCTCAAAGTTTACATATTCGGCATCGATGTTTTCGGAGTTGAATTTCTCGTTGAAAAAGTTTTTTGAAAAAGAGTGTCCGAGAGGGTACCCTATTAAACCAAATTTTCTCATGACAGTAAAAAAGTATTAGTTATTTAGTAGCGAAGTATAATGTACATATTCCCATGGTGAGCCTTTTGAATTCTACTTTGCTGAATCCAGCTTTATAAAGTATTTCCTTCATGATTTCTCCTTGTGGGAAAGCTTTTATCGATTTTGGCAGATATGTATAAGCACTATTGTCTTTCGACATGATTTTGCCTATAGTAGGTATGACCAATTTAGAATATATGGCATAAGTCTGTTTCATGGGAAAACCTTCAGGAGTTGAAAGTTCCAATATGACCAAGTGTCCTCTAGGTTTTAAGACTCTATGCATTTCCATCAATCCTTTGTCAAGGTTTTCAAAATTCCTTATACCAAAAGCTACAGTAATGGCATCGAATCTGTTTTCGGTGAATGACAAGGAAGTACAGTCTTCTTTTTTGAATGATATTTGTTTGTCAAGTCCTGCCAGCCTTACTTTTTCTCTGCCTACATTCATCATTCCTTCCGAGATGTCAGTTCCTATAAGTTCTTTTGGTTGAAGCATCTTGTAAGCCTGTATTGCGAAGTCTCCGGTACCTGTAGCCACATCCATCATGTATTCAGGAGAATAAGGTTTAAGCATTTTAATGGCCTTTTGTCTCCATTTTTTGTCTATTCCAAGAGAAAGGACATGATTTAGATTGTCGTAAGTAGGAGCTATATTATCAAACATTTTTTCTACTTGTGCTGCTTTTCTTTCGTCTTGATTATAAGGCTTGATATTTTCTTGAGGATAATTTGACATCTTCTGAATGGTAATTTTTGTTAGGTATAACGGACTTAATGTATAAAAACTGAAGAATGAAGAACGTAGGAATATCCATCATCGGTTATGAATCGGTATATTCTTTTATTCTTCATTCTTTTGTCAAGAATTATTTATTCAAATATTCAGTTACGTTCTTTTCTATACGTGAATGTATTTCAGCTGTATCAGCTTTGACGAAAGATTCACCTGTGATGTGTTCGTAAAGTTCGATATAGCGTTCGCTGATAGAGATTACTATTTCTGGAGTCATTTCAGGTACAGTCTGACCTTCTTTTCCCTGGAATCCGTTGTCCATCAACCATTCGCGCACGAATTCTTTAGAAAGCTGTTTCTGTGCTTCACCTTTTTCGAAACGTTCCTGATAGCCTTCTAAGTAGAAGTAGCGGCTTGAGTCTGGAGTATGTATTTCGTCCATCAGATAAATCTTGCCGTCGTGCTTACCGAATTCGTATTTAGTATCAACAAGGATAAGTCCTCTTTCTGCTGCAATCTGAGTTCCACGTTCAAAAAGAGCCAAAGTATATTTCTCAAGGATTTCATATTCTTCAGGAGTAGCAAGTCCCTTAGCTAGTATTTCTTCTTTAGAAATATCTTCGTCGTGCATACCCATTTCTGCCTTTGTAGTAGGAGTGATGATAGGAGTAGGGAACTTCTGATTTTCGCGCATTCCTTCAGGAAGTTTCACTCCACATATTTCGCGTACACCGTTTTTGTATGCACGCCATGCACTACCGCAAAGATAGCCACGTACAATCATTTCTACAGGGAAGCCTTCGCACAATACACCAACAGTAACCATTGGGTCTGGTGTAGCAAGTTTCCAATTTGGACAAATGTCTGTTGTTGCATCAAGGAATTTTGCCGCAATTTGGTTCAACATTTGGCCTTTGTAAGGAATACCTTCAGGAAGAACTACGTCGAAAGCCGAAATACGGTCTGTTGCAACCATAACTAGTTTTTCATCATTGATGTTGTACACATCGCGAACTTTACCGTGGTACACGCTTTTCTGTCCCGGAAAGCTAAAATCTGTTTTTGTTAAAGCTTTACTCATTTTATTTTCAATTTATTGGTTTGTGAGTTGTTCTTGTTTTATGATGGCAGATGTGCAGTTCTTGCTGTAATATCTGTCATAATGTTTCATCTTCAGTCTATTGGACTCAGGATTCTTTCGAAGTCTGCTCTTTTATCAGTTTCTTTTCCTTTATATCTTTTTCGAACTTTTCGTATGCCTCTACTATTCTTGTAACAAGTTTGTGACGCACTATATCTTTTTTGTTGAGTTCAATAAAGCTGATGCCTTTCACTCCTTTCAGAATTTTCATGGCCTGTATAAGTCCTGAAGTTTGAGAAGACGGCAGGTCTATCTGTGTCATATCTCCTGTCACTATCATTTTGGTGTTCATACCCATACGCGTAAGGAACATTTTTATCTGTTGTGTGGTAGTGTTTTGCGCTTCGTCCAGTATGACAACAGCATCATTAAGCGTACGTCCTCTCATAAACGCCAGAGGTGCTATCTGTATAACGTTCAGCTCCATGTATTCTTTTAGCTTGGCTGCCGGAATCATGTCTTGCAGAGCATCGTATAGCGGTTGAAGATAAGGGTCGATTTTGTCTTTCATATCCCCTGGAAGAAACCCGAGTTTTTCACCGGCTTCCACAGCAGGGCGGCTTAATATGATTTTTTTGATTTTTTTGTTCTTTAAAGCACGAACAGCCAAGGCTATGGCAGTGTATGTCTTGCCCGAACCTGCAGGTCCGATGGCAAATATCATATCATTCTTTTCAAATTCTTTTACTAGTTTCTGCTGGTTGGCACTTCTTGGAGTGATGGGTTTTCCTGTTACGCTGAAAACTATAGCTTCACTGTTTTTTTCGATGCATGTGTTCTTTCCTTTTATTATATCAAGAATAGTCTCTTCGGTAAGTGAATTATAGACAGAACAATGTTTTTCAAGTGCTGTAATAGCTTCTTCGAAAGCACACATTTCTTCTTCGTCTCCCATTATTTTCATTACATTACCTCTTGCCACTATTCTTAGTTTGGGAAACAGAGCCTTTATCATCTGAATGTTTGTATTGTTTACCCCGTAAAATATTACAGGATCAATATCCTCTAGTACAATATGTTTCTCTATCATTTAATCTAAATAGATGCGATTTTATTTATTTTTCTGCAAATTTAATGATTCATTTTGATTGTTATGTCAGAAATAGTATAAAAAAATGCCGACTTGCATTAAAGTCGGCAGAAAAGTGAAACGAAAAACGGAACGGAGAGGTCTATCAGAATACCGTGGAATATAGCTACAGGTATCATGTCCTTGCCCGAGTATTTGGTAATCATAGGCAATACCACATCCATTGAGTTGACTCCAGCTGCTGATATAGGGGCTAGCTTTCCGAAATATTTTGCCAATAAAGGTGTTCCAAGCAAAGCCATCATTTCTCTGAATATATTCGCCAAAAGTGCTATGGTTCCCAGTTCGGTGGCAAGTTGCACTCCCAATGAGGCTTCCTTAAACTGTGTTATAAGGATAGAAGAGAGAGAATAATATGCAAATCCGCTTCCTACTGCCATACAGTCGAAAATACTCCATTGCGACAACAACAGGCTGGCGAATGCCGAGAACAGAAGTGTTCCCGAAACTGTAGCTATTGGTATGAGCAGGTATTTTGGCTTAAAATCCTTTATTATTGATTTCAGGTTGTTGCTAGAGCCAAGGCTTAGTCCGACCTGTAGCATTAAGGCATATAGAATATACATTGACATGTTCGATTCCTGTACATCAAAAGGTATTATATCAAGCGTACCCAATATGCATCCTGCAATGAAAAACAATAATACTATTATACTACCTTTCATTTTCCCCCTCCTTTCTCTTAAAGAAAAGTGTAAGAACCATCCATGCTGCTAATGTACTGCCACATGTGGTAGAACATGCAATGATTGCAGCCTGCCATCCGAATGTTCCCAGATTGTCGATTATCCTGTCGTTCGAGCCGATGGAAAATCCCATGATGAACAGCAGCAATATTATAGTGAATGATATAGTCTTTTCTGTATTTTTTATAAAACTCATATCTCTGAATATGTATCCTAAAACGATACCGGTAAACATAATTCCAATAATAGTAAACATAGCTTTTATAGTTTTTGATCAAGTGATGTAACTTTTCTTTCAAAGACACAATGATGTGTCTTTGAAAAGATAATATTAAAATAGATTGTATTTTATTTTGAGTTATATAAGAGAATGGTCTTACTTCATTGGAAACCGCTGAACCAATGAACGAGCGCACTTTTATATCCATACACCAGCTGTATATGGAGCGGAGTGTGTGGCTTTATGTAAGTTAGTATTCTGTTCATCAGTCTGGTTCTTTTTTATTTGATAAATATGTTTTTAATTCTTCTGCAAAGATAGTCTACCTGTGAATATATTCCAAATATTTATGCACTTTTCTGAAATTACCGATATTATTAGTTGTCCTATACTATACAATTTTGTATTTTAATAATAACTTTGCAGCGTTTTAATAATAAGTTATCTTCAATATATGTATAGCAAGTCGTTGTTTTTTATTTTGGTATTCTCGTGCTTCAGAATCGGTATGACGGCAAAGGATGTTTTGAAATATATTTCTCCGTTTGATTTCCCTTTGTTGCTTAGTGCCAATTTCGGTGAACTGAGGCCGAATCATTTTCATAACGGAATAGACATAAAGACAAAAGGTACGGTAGGACATCCTGTAAGATGTATTGCCGATGGATATGTGTCGCGCGTGGCAGTCCAGCACGGAGGATACGGACAGGCTATATACATTACCCATAATGACGGACATACATCGGTGTACGGTCATGTGATGTCGTTTTGTCCGGCCATAGAAAAATATGTCAGAGACTATCAGTACAAGCACGAGACTTTTGTGTGTTATCTGTATCCCGAACCGGGAAAATTCAAGGTAAAGCAGGGAGATATAATAGCCATGAGTGGCAATGAGGGTGCTTCGGCTGGACCTCATCTTCACCTTGAAATAAGGAAAAGCGGAACCGACGAATATCTCGACCCGATGCCTTATTTCAAGAAATGGATTAAAGATTCAAAAGCTCCTTCGGTGTCGCATATAGGGCTGTATCCTATATCAGGCAAAGGTGTTGTTGATGGTTCTTCAACAAAGAAGATAGTCCCGATAAATTCAATTAATCATCCATTTGTTGCTTGGGGCGAGATATATGCAGGCATTGTAGCAAAAGACTATATGGACGGTACTTCAAATTTCTATGGTGTACATTCTGTTGCGTTGTATGTAGATTCTGTAAAGGTGTTTGGCAGTGTGACACATGCGGTTCTTCCCGATGAAAACAGAATGATTAATTCGTTTATTGATTATGATGAATATGTAAAGCATCGCCGATTGATGATGCGTTCGTATAAAGCACCCGGAAACAAACTGCGTCTGCACAGAGTAGATGGCAATAGGGGAGTGGTGATAATAGATGAAGAAAGAGACTATAGTTTTCTGTATGTACTGGAAGATGATTTTGGAAATATAAGCCGTTATAGTTTTGTAGTCAGAGGAAAGAAACAACCCATACCTGAGGTCAAAACAGACAAGCAGGAAATAGTCAGATTTTGGAATACTTCTGTGATACAACGTCCCGGATTCGAGTTTATCGTACCCAAAGGTATGCTGTACGATGATGCTGGTGTAACGGTAGATGCTTCTTCTCAAGGAACAGAGGCGGTTTCTATGGAATACAATATAGATGCGGGTAATGCTCCGTTGCATGGATATTGTCCGTTGGCTATAGGAGTGAAGAATCATGCTAAAGTTTCTCCAGAGAAATATTATATAAGAGAAAGGCGTGGCAAGCGCACATACTATGCCGGAGGAAAATATGCCGACGGGTGGGTGCGTACTAAAGTTCGTAATTTTGGCAGATATTCTGTAGGAATTGATACTATAGCTCCGGTGGTGGAGCCTATAGACAGGCAGAAGTGGAGGAGTACTGCAAATATTCGTTTTAAAGCAAGCGATACCCAGTCGGATATTAGTTCTTATAAAGTATATATTGATGGAAAATTTGTACTTTTCGGACTTAAAAAAGGTCTTCTTGTTATACAAGATAAAGATAAAGTGAAAAAAGGAGTTGCACATACACTTGAGGTTAAAGTGAAAGACAATTGTGGCAACGAGACTTGTAAACGTATGAAATACTAATAACCATTTAATTTATATTCAGATTTATGATTAACAGATTGTTTATGGCTGTAGTTCTTCTTGCAGCCTTTGTTGTGAACGGTTGGGCTTGTACCAATTTCATTGTCGGCAAAAAAGCGTCTGCCGACGGTTCTGTTATAGTTTCCTATTCAGCCGATTCGTATGGTATGTTCGGATGGCTGTATCATTACCCTGCTGCTGTACATCCTGACGGTGCGATGCGTGAAATCCACGACTGGGATTCAGGCAAATATCTTGGAAAGATTAAGGAAGCAAAACAGACATACAATGTAGTGGGCAACATGAATGAATTTCAGGTTACTATTGCCGAAACTACATTCGGCGGTCGTCCTGAGCTGGTAGATACAACTGGCGTAATGGACTATGGAAGCCTTATTTATGTAGCTTTGCAGCGTTCGCGTACTGCAAAAGAAGCTATCAAGGTGATGACAGACCTTGTGAAAGAATACGGATATTACAGTGGTGGAGAGTCGTTCTCTATAGCCGACCCTAACGAGGCTTGGATAATGGAGATGATAGGTAAAGGTCCTGGCATAAAAGGTGCTGTTTGGGTTGCTGTACGCATTCCTGATGACTGTATAGCTGCACATGCCAACCAGAGCCGTATTCATAAGTTCGACTTGGATGACAAGGAAAATTGCCTTTATTCTCCTGATGTTATTTCTTTTGCACGCGAGAAAGGATATTTTGATGGAAAAAACAAAGATTTCAGTTTTGCCGATGCATATTGCCCTGCTGATTTTGGTGGAATCCGTTTTTGCGATGCACGTGTGTGGAGTTTCTATAATATGTTCAGCAAGTCTACAGGTGAAGCCTACTTACCATATATATTAGGTGAAAGCAAAGAGCCTATGCCACTTTATATCAAAGCAGATTCAAAACTTTCAGCACGTGATGTTCAGCGAGCGATGCGTGACCATTACGAAGGAACTCCGCTGGATATAACAAAGGATATGGGTGCTGGTCCTTTCGAAACTCCTTATCGTCTTTCTCCTCTTACTTTTAAGGTAGACGGAGTAGAGTATTTCAACGAACGTCCTATCTCTACTCAGCAGAGTGCATTCTCGTTTGTTTCGCAGATGCGTTCAACTTTGCCCGATCCCGTAGGTGGTGTTCTTTGGTTTGGTCTTGATGATGCAAATATGACAGTCTTTACTCCTGTTTACTGTTGTACAGACAGAATACCTGCTCCATACGCAGAAGGAAATGGCGACTGCATTACTTTCTCATGGGATTCTGCTTTCTGGATTTACAACTGGGTGGCAGATATGATTCGTCCGCGCTATAACCTAATGATAGGAGATATGCGTGCTGTTCAGAATGAACTTGAGGATACTTTTGCTTCTGCACAAGAAGGTATCGAGGCTTCTGCACTGAAATTGTATCAGCAAGATCCAGCCAAGGCTAAAGAGTTCTTGACTAATTACACAGATATGACAGCCCGTACTACTATAGACCGCTGGAAGAAATTGGGAGAACACTTGATTGTACGTTTCAACGATGGTGCAGTAAAGAAGATGAAGAACGGTAAGCTTGTTGCTCCTAAAACAGGAAATGTAGCTCCTCTTGACCGTCCTGGCTATCCTCAGGAATTCTTGAAAGAAGTGGTTAAGAAAACTGGCGACAGATATAAGATGAAGGAAATCAAGAAGTAATTGAATTTCCTGTATATCGGAATTGTTTTAAACGGTGTTTTGCTCTTGATATGGCAAAACACCGTTTTTTTTGATATGCAATATTATATCATTAGTGGGTTGAAGTATCATATATGCCAATGTTTAATGTCAAAATGATATGTTTACTTTCTGACAGATATAGCGTATCTTGCTTTCTGTTAAAAAAATCGCTTGTTTCACGTAACATTTCTTTTTAGTTGAAGTTTTGTATGCTTTATGCTGATCTTGTTTAGCCGTTGTGCTGTATCAAGTCTGAATTATGTTTGTGTAAATATGTTAAAATCAGGGTAATTCCTTTCTTTTGTATTTAATAGTATGCTTTCAGTGTGTTATTTTGCTTCCTATAGTTCATAGGTCTGCTTTCATACTAATTATTTTATACTTTTTGACTATAATGCATGTATGAATTATTAGGAAAATTTCAAGCATTTTTTTACATTTGCAGTAATTAATGATATTAACGTATTAATAAAAATATAATTATGGGAAACGAAGAATTAATCAAACAATGTACTGAGAAAGCTCAGACATGGTTGTCTTCTGCTTATGATGCTGAAACTCAGGCCGAAGTAAAGCGTATGTTGGATAATGAAGATAAGACAGATTTGATAGAATCATTCTATAAAGATCTTGAATTCGGTACAGGCGGTTTGCGTGGTATCATGGGTGTAGGTTCAAACCGCATGAACATCTATACAGTTGGTGCTGCTACTCAAGGATTGTCTAACTATCTGAACAAATGTTTTGCAGGTAAGAAAGACATCGCTGTTGTTGTGGGTCACGACTGTCGTAACAATAGCCGTTTGTTTGCCGAAATTTCTGCAAATATATTTTCTGCAAACGGAATCAAGGTATATCTTTTCGATGATATGCGTCCTACTCCTGAAATGTCGTTCGCCATACGTCACCTTGGTTGCCAGAGCGGTATTATCCTTACTGCATCACACAATCCTAAAGAATATAACGGATACAAGGCATATTGGGATGATGGCGCACAGGTGCTTGCTCCACACGACAAGGGTATTATCGACGAAGTGAACAAGATTGCTTCTGCTGCCGACATCAAGTTTGAAGGAAACAAGGAACTTATTCAGATAATAGGCAAGGAAATAGATGATGTGTATTTGGAAAAAGTACATTCTATTTCTATTGACCCTGAAGTTATCAAGCGTCAGAAAGACCTGAAGATAGTGTATACTCCTATCCACGGAACCGGAATGATGCTTATTCCTCAGGCTCTGAAGATGTGGGGATTTGAGAATGTTCATTGCGTACCAGAGCAGATGGTGAAGAGCGGTGACTTCCCTACAGTGGTTTCTCCTAATCCTGAAAATGCTGAGGCTCTTACTTTTGCCATCAATCTGGCCAAGAGCATAGATGCAGATATAGTGATGGCTTCCGACCCCGATGCCGACCGTGTTGGTATGGCTTGCAAGAACAGCAAGGGAGAATGGGTACTTGTAAACGGTAACCAGACTTGCTTGATTTTCTTGTATTACATCATCAAAAACCGTATAGCTATGGGTAAGATGAAGGGTAACGAATTTATAGTAAAGACTATCGTTACTACAGAACTTATCAAGGTTGTAGCCGACAAGAATAATATAGAAATGTATGACTGTTACACAGGGTTCAAGTGGATTGCACGTCAGATTCGCCTTAACGAAGGTGTCAAGCAGTACATCGGTGGAGGTGAAGAAAGTTACGGATTCCTTGCCGAAGACTTTGTGCGCGACAAAGATGCGGTTTCTGCATGTACTCTTCTTGCCGAAATATGCGCTTGGGCAAAAGATCAGGGAAAGACTTTGTATGACGTATTGATGGATATCTATGTAGAATACGGATTCTCTAAAGAGGTGACAGTGAACGTTGTGAAGCCAGGCAAGAGTGGGGCTGACGAAATAAAGGCAATGATGGAAAACTTCCGTGCTTGTCCTCCTAAGGAATTGGGTGGCTCGAAAGTTTCTCTTGTTAAAGACTACAAGACTCTTAAGGCTACAGATGGCGATGGAAATGTGACAGACATAGATATGCCAGAACCATCAAATGTTCTTCAGTTCTTTACAGAAGACGGTACAAAAGTTTCTGTACGTCCTTCGGGTACAGAGCCTAAAATCAAGTTCTATATGGAACTCAAGGGCGAAATGGCTTGCCCTAAGTGTTATGCAGGAGCCAATGCCGATGCTGAAGAAAAGATAGATGCTGTGAAAAAATCTCTTGGCATCTGATACCATGACTTTTAGTAGGGAAGTAGCATCGCAACTATAGTTGTAATGGCTTTCTCAATGAAATATTAAACCGCATATTAAGCAGGTCCGTAGAAAGGATTGCTTATGTGCGGTTTATTTTTTGTTAAAATCAGAGAGCTGATAAAAACATTTAAACTGATTTTCCATTAACTTTGCAGCACAAAAACAGGATAACATTATGGCTAAGTCAAAGGAAATGACATCAGGAGCTCCGCTTCCTCTTATTTTGAATTTTACTATACCTCTTTTGTTGGGAAATCTTCTGCAACAGACATATTCGTTCGTCGATGCCGCTATAGTAGGTAAGTTCTTGGGAATAAATGCTTTGGCGGCAGTTGGTGCAAGCACTTCTGTCATATTCCTTATTCTGGGTTTCTGTAATGGATGTTGTGGAGGGTTCGGTATTCCTGTAGCTCAGAAATTCGGAGCAAGAGATTATGTCACCATGCGCAGATATGTGTACGTAAGTCTGAAACTCTCGGCCATATTGTCTGTGGTTATTGCTTTTGTTACAAGTGTACTTTGTCCTTATATATTGAGGTGGATGCAGACTCCCGAAAATATAATGGTAGATGCAAATAAATATCTTCTTATAACATTTATAGGTATTCCATGTACATTCTTCTATAATCTTTTCTCAAGCATTATAAGAGCTTTGGGTGACAGCAAGACCCCTTTCTGGTTCTTGATGCTGTCTACTGTTCTTAATATAGCTCTCGACCTGTTGTGTATAATATATTGGGGATGGGGTGTTGCCGGTGCAGCCATTGCTACGGTAATATCTCAGGGAGTTTCTGCATACCTGTGTTATAAGTATATGTACAGTAAGTTCGAAATACTGCGTACCGAACCTTCCGACAGGCGTTTTCGTTCAGACTTGGCAAAACAGCTCATGGCTATAGGTGCGCCTATGGGATTGCAATTCTCTATAACAGCCATAGGTAGCATCATGTTGCAGAGTGCCAACAATGCACTAGGAACAGCCTGTGTGGCAGCATTTACCGCCGGAATACGTATAAAGATGTTTTTCTTGTGTATGTTGGAAAGCCTTGGTATGGCTATGGCCACTTATAGCGGTCAGAATTATGGTGCCGGAAAACCCGACAGAATATGGCACGGAGTAAAGTCTTCCATGAAGATGGTCGTGATATATTGTATCTTTGTCAACCTTGTTTTATGGAATTTTTCAGAGGATATAGCGTTGTTGTTTATTGACGCTTCCGAAACAGAAGTCCTTGAAAAGACAGCCTTTTTTCTGCATGTATCTGCCTCCTTCTTCGTATTGTTGGGCTTGTTGTGTGTGTTGCGATACACCATTCAGGGAGCAGGCTATACTCAGTTGTCGATGTTTTCGGGAGTAGCAGAGATGATTGCACGAACCTTGGTCAGCCGTATTGCTGTTCCGTTATGGGGATTTGGCGGTGTATGTTTCGGCGACTCTATAGCATGGATTTTTGCTGTGTGTTTTCTTATTCCTGCATTTAGATATGTTTATCGCCGACTTATAGATATCGTTGAAAAAGAAAGGCAATATACCTTGTACGAATGACAAACAGTTGCTATATCTACAACTGTTTGTCATTTCTTTTTATCTGTTAGATTTTATATCGTAAATGTATTTTCCCGATTCGGGATTGTTACAGTTCCTATTATAATAGAATTTTCCTAATTCAGGCATATTGTCTTTTATACTGTGCATTGCGTTGCTTAGATTCCCACAAAAAGCTCTGTACGAATTGATGTTCATCAGTTCACCTGCATTGTCTCTGTATATTGTCAGATAGTGGTTTAGCGGATGTGCATTGATTATCCGGTTTATGTCTGTAGCCAAATGCTTTGCTTCTATAGGCGAGATTCTGTCAAAAATGTTCGACATATTGAATATGATAAGTTCGGTGACTATAGAATGAGTATTCCAGAATTTGCTATCTACAGCTGCAATACGTGGGTAGAAACTGCATTTTACGATTCTATAGCTCTCGCTCTCTAATATACGTTCGGTTATATTTCTTATTTCTTCGGCAGGATATACCGAAAGATAATTCATGTCCGAGTTGCGTATGTTGCAGCACATGTCGGCAAAAGCAAGTCCTGAAGCTCCGCTCTCATAAGATATGTCGCAGAAAACAATCCTTCCCGAAACGTTCTTTATCGAGTTGCGCAGCCATCCTCCGTGAGCTTCGTACATTGCCATTGCTGCACTATAGTCTTTTCTCATCTGATAGAAAGAGTAGAGCAGAGCAATATCCTGTTCGTTCAGTCCGTCTGTCCTGTTTGAGATAAAGTTTAGATCACATCTGCCATATGACAGGATTTCTCTGATTCGGGCATCAGAAAGGTTTGCTGAAATTTTTCTCTCGGCCAATGGTTTCTCTATGAATTCATGAAATACACTTCTGAAGTTGTCCGGCAGAGAGTACGATTTTGTATCTTTGTCCCATCCTTTGATATATTCCGGTATATCGAATTTCCCCATACAGAAGTCTTCGACATTTGTGTCTATATAGCCATTGTTCATACGTATGTATTCTATGAGCTTGTAGAATGTAATGTTTGCTCCGAGTATTTCCGGATTACCTGTCATAATCAGCTGCTTTCGTGCGCGTGTGATAGCCACATTCAGTTTTCTGTCTATTATAGAATCGTCTTCTATAAATGTATTTGAGGTAAGGAAATTCATCTGGCTGTAGTTTCTTACGGTGAAAGAGTATATTATTATGTCTCTTTGGCTACCCTGGTATCTTTCTACAGTATCTATAGATATGTCAAGAAGTTCGGGTATTCCGAGAGATGCAATCTCTTTCCTTATCATAGCAATTTGATTTCTGTATGGCACTATGATTCCTACAGTCTTGTCGGTGTCAAACTTGTCTTTCGTAAGGTTGTACACTCTTTTTAGTATTGCTGCAATTATACGCGCTTCGTTTATATTCGCCTTTTCAGAGTATGAAGAATTGTTTTCGGCAGGAGCTGTAGCAGTAACGAATATCATTCTTCTTTTGCTTAGAAGCTTTTCGATATTGTCGGATACAATTGTTTTTGTAGAGTATGGCAATTCCTCCTCTTGATGAGGTAGCGGAATACACTCCAGCTGCTCTTTGCTATAGAAAGTATTATTGGGAAATTCTGCTATTGCAGGGTGCATTCTTCCTTGTTTGCGCAGTATGCTTTTCACATTACAGTCGCTTTGTCTGTAAAGTCTCTCAAAAAGAGAACATCTACAGTCGTTCAGCCCTATATTGTTTAATATAGGATCTGTTATTTTAGCATCCTCAGCATTTTGCAGTGCAATGGCAGGCAGCTGCTTATAGTCGCCTATAAGCACAAATTTGTCTATGGCATTCATGTTGCCGCTCCTTGCAGCAAGAATTCCAATTAGGTCTGGCTCAAGTATTTGTGAAGCTTCATCTATAATGGCCATTTCAAAGTGTTTTATGTCGAACAGATTGAGGCGGCTGTTTATAGCAGTAGTTGTTCCTACAAATATTCTTGTCTTTGATATTCTTTCTTTTATATCTGTCAGCTTTATGCAGTCTTCCACCCTGTTCTTCATCAGAAAACCAGTGAATCTTTTGTCGCACGACATTTCATTTCCTATTCTGATGAACGGAACATTATCTGCAATCCCCGATTCAACCAGCATATTACATATTTCATCTACAGCTCTGTTTGTGTACGAAAGTAGCAGAATTGAGTTTTTTTCATCACTCATAGCTTCTTCCACCATAAATCTAAGGGCACACGAAGTCTTGCCTGTACCCGGAGGACCTACAAGCATAAAATAATCTTTGGCTTGTTTTTCTTTCAGTACCAGCTCGTCAAATCTTCCATACGAACCGTTTAGCTTTACAGATTCGTCGGTGAGGGGAGTTCTTGCCCCAAGCAGCAGTTCCTTTCTCTCATGTCTGGCAGAAAGTAATGAAAACAAGCTTCTTATCCCGGCATTCGAAGAAGAATCAGAAAAATCATGCTCTATGGCAAATAAATCATTTTCATTTCCTATTATATCTTTGTTCTGCTGTCCGTTTCTTAGTATTATAGAAACACTGTCATGTGATATGTCTATAATATTCCCTTTCATTAATATTTCTTTTCTTACATCGGGAACATCATTGTATGAATATAATATGACTATGTCTCCTTTTCTGAAATTAGGAAGGAAATCCTCTCCCTGGATAGGGATATTGAGGTCGATGATGTCATATCCTTTACGTGGCGAACTCTTGCTCTTGTTTACAATGGTCAGTCCGGTAAGGATATTTCCGTTTTCAAGTTTCTCGTTCAATGGTATATTCCATAAACTGGCAAATCCTCTTGAAGAATCTTCGTTGCCACCGGTTTTTGCCAATAACGATTCTTTGGATATGAATGTATAGAACCTTTGGAAATATGCCTTTTCAAGTGGTGTACAATGTTTCAGAGTTTGTATTACTCTATATAGTTCAGGCTCCTGAAAGTCATTCCATAGCTTGTTTGTCAGTTGTAGTTCATTAAGCAAGTCGGTATTTATATCTTCAGTTAGTTGTGATATATCTCCCTCGCTGAGCTTTATTTCATTTGTAACGATAAGGTTTCTTAATTTTATGCTTTCTCTGAATAGTTTTTCCGAGAAATGTTCTATCATCAAGCCATCTGTATATTTGGAATAAAGCAGAAAAGTCTGCATGTTTTCCGTCTCTTTACCGAAATTTGCCATCAGCACACCTTGGTATAGCATCATCTGGATGAAGTGGTCTTCTTTGTGACGTTTGTTGAACTCATCTTTTTTGCCGGCCTTTTGTTCTATAAGTACCGAAAAATCTTTCTGAAGTAAGTCTACACGTCCTTGTAATCCTAACTTTTCGCATATGAACGATGCTTCCAGCAGAACCTTGTTTCTGTTGAATGACGGAATACTGTGTGGAAGAATATCGTTTACAAACGACCTGATGTTAATCATCTGTGCTTGTGCTATGGCATGAAAATTGTCGGGTATATCGCAGGTGCAGAAATCAAGGGCAGATTGTGCGAAGAATTTTTTCAGGCTGCTGCTATAGTTCACAGGGTCATTGCTCCTTTCGTTTACGAAATCATCAAGCATTTGTCCTGCCAGATTACCTATCAGTATATGATGTGTATTTACTTTTGGTTTTATTCTATTGATAAAATAGTTGTAAGGGTGATGTCCGTATTCTCTGAAGCAAACGGCAAGTGAACTTATGTCTATCAGATAATCAGGATTTAGTATGATTTGGCGTGGGATATAATGATTCTCTTCATCCACCTTTATGTCAAGCAGATTTATCTGCATGTTTTCCTGTAAGATGTCGTTCAGATATAGTAAATCTCCATTATATCCACCTTTGGCATAATTGATGACAATCATTGGTTCATCATCGCTGTCGGTCGAAGCGAATATAAGATTTTCATTCCAGCTGTTTACAGAAGCTCTTAAATATTGTATGTTTGACAGATGAGTGCCGCGATAAGGTCTGTTTGAATGAGGCATTTCCGGAATGAAGCTTGCCGGTATATCTTCGTCAAATCCAAGAGAAATAAATCTTACTATTGCTCTTAAATCATACAGATATTCGTTTACGTCTGGCTGGAAGTTGTCGTCCATTGCCGAGTTAGAGTTACGTCTCATTGTCTGTATTGCATATCTGTCTGATGGATTCATTTTCTTTTCCTTGCAGATGAAGTCGAGTCTTGAAAACAGATTGGCAAACGATGCGGTAACCCCTGCTGTCAGTTCGTAGCATGCTCGTTCAAGCACCTTTTTCAGCATGATATATTTAGCCCGCAGATTATCCGGAGATACTGCGGGCTGTTTGTGTATTGTTTCTATACGTTGGAAAAAGTCGAAAGGTTGTATTTCTATATGTTCCGGCTTATTTTGCATTGCTTGTGGTTTCTTTTGTTGTTGAGAGTATATATTCAATATATGCTTTTTCAAGTTTGTTTTGATAGTTCCATTTCAATTCTTCAGTAAAGTCTTGTGACAATACAATCTCTGTCTTGTCTTCTGTCTTCCTTTCAGACAATAGTAAAACATAGGTTGGCGTACCTTGGTTTATAGACTCATATACATTGAATTGTTCTATTTTGTTTCCTTCTGTATCAAAGTGTGGCTTTTCTTGAGAAAAGAAATAAGTAGAGCTTTCATTGTTGGTCTCTGTACGGTTTATGGTGAGTTCGCCGCTGTCAAAATTTTTGTTGCTGTAGTGGAAATTAAATCTGCCACCAATACCTACTATTGCTTTTCTATACAGAGATTCTTCTATTTGCTTTATTTCATTTCTGGTAAGTTCTCCACCGTCTGCCGTTGCTTTTATTTCTTTTACAGAATACAGCTTGTCCAGATTCTTGACTTGTATTATGAATCTGGCAGAATTTTTCTCCACATCGCTTATATATAAAAAACACTCTCCATCCGATATAGGTTTTAATGTGAGGATGTTTTTGATGGTGGTGTAATTGTCTTCAATACAGATATTATCATCATCTGATTTTATTTCGGTATTATATTTGCCGTTTCCACCTTTTATGTTGAACTGTTTACCATCGGTAAACTTTATAAGTGATACAGTGTCATTGTTATAATAAGAAGTCTTTCCGTCAAGGCTTACCAGAGTAATTGGCATATAACTGTCTCCACAAGAAGAGATGACAGATAAAAATGCAGTAAATGAGATAAAAGCAATAATATTTTTCAGTTTCATATTGTGTGTATTTAAAATGTATATTGTCAGGTACAAATATAGTAAAATAAAATCAAATGATAACATCAAGGCTGCTGCCTATCAATACATGTGGATAGACTTCCAGTTCTTCGCGTGTAGTCATTCCGTGCAAGACACCGGCAAAATCAACTTGTGCTGTCATGGCTGTTTCAGCATCTACAGTACTGTCTCCTATATACAATACATTGTCTTTTTCCATTCCCAGCCTTTCCATTGCCAGATTCAGTCCTTCTGGTGACGGTTTGGCTTCATGCACATCTTCTCCACCTATAATTATATCCAGAAAGTTTTCAGGCAGTTCTTTGCTTAGGAGTTCCATAATCCTGTATCTGTATTTGGTAGAGACTATGCCAACAAGCGCTCCTTTCTCTTTCAGTTGTTTCAGCACCTTTATGGTTTCAGGAAAAAGAAAAGTATTGGCAGTCATTATTTTGTCAGCCTGTGCTATATATTCTTTACGATATTCAGCAAGAGTCTCGTTGTCTGTTATGCCTGTCATGATAGAGAATGACTGTTCAAGAGTCTTTCCTATTGTCCTTTTTATTCCCTCGTCAGAAATGCCATGATGTCCATGTCTTTCAAGTATGCTTCTATAACACATCACTATACCTTTTGACGAGTCGGCCAGCGTATAGTCGAAATCAAATAAATATGCTTTGTAACTTTTTTCTGTCATATTATATAGTTTTTTTGATGATACAAAGGTATAATAATAACCCGATTAATTCATTACAAATAATAGTTTTAGTGTCCGGATATTTGTCGATTTATAACGAAGTGTGTTTTTTTTACAACCTTTGTATGTTTCTGCCTTTAAGTTTTCCATGTTTTTTAGTACTTTTGTCGCACTTAATTTAATTTAATTATTAAAAAACAATGGGAGGTTTTTTTGGAACAGTCTCTAAGGCTGAATGTGTGACCGATTTATTTTACGGTACAGACTACAATTCTCACTTAGGAACAAAACGCGCCGGTATGGCTACTTATGCATCCGGTGAAGGTTTTATGCGTTCTATTCATAGTTTGGAAAGTTCTTATTTCCGTACTAAATTCGAATCAGAATTACTTAAGTTCAAAGGTAATGCAGGTATCGGAGTCATAAGCGATACTGATCCTCAGCCAATCATGTTTAATTCGCATCTTGGAAAGTTCGCAATTGTCACAGTTGCTAAAATCAATAATGACGAAGAACTTGTCAGTGAACTGCTGGAGTCGAACATGCATTTGTCTGAAATGAGTATGGGTAAAGTCAATCCAACCGAACTCATATCATTACTTCTTATTCAAGGAAAGGATTTTGTTTCTGGTATAGAGAATGTCTTTGATAAGATAAAAGGTTCTTGCTCTATGCTTATCCTTACCGAAGACGGCATTATTGTAGCTCGTGATAAATGGGGGCGTACTCCTATCGTGATAGGCAAGAAGGAAGGTGCCTATGCTGCAACAAGCGAATCAAGCAGTCTTCCTAATCTGGATTTCGAGATAGACAGATATGTTGGTCCAGGTGAAATAATCCGTATGCGTGCTGATAGCCTTGAACAGTTGAGAAAACCTAATGAACAGATGCAGATATGTTCGTTCTTGTGGGTTTACTATGGATTCCCTGTTTCATGTTATGAAGGCAAGAATGTAGAAGAGGTTCGTTTCACTTCGGGATATAAGATGGGGCAGACAGACGATTCTGACGTGGATTGTGCTTGTGGTATACCTGATTCGGGTGTAGGTATGGCTTTAGGATATGCAGAAGGCAAGGGCATACCATATCATCGTGCCATAGCCAAGTACACTCCTACATGGCCGCGTAGCTTTACTCCAAGCAATCAGAATTTACGCTCTCTTGTGGCAAAAATGAAACTTATACCTAACCGTTCTATGCTGCAAGGCAAACGCCTGTTGTTCTGTGACGACTCTATAGTACGTGGAACCCAGCTTCGTGACAATGTAAACATCCTTTATGATTATGGAGCAAAAGAAGTACACATGCGTATTGCATGTCCTCCACTTATATATGGATGTCCATTTCTTGGATTCACTTCTTCAAAGAGTGACATGGAGCTTATCACACGTCGTATAATAAAGGAGATAGAAGGTGATGAAAATGCCAAACTTGATAAGTATGCCACTACCGGTTCTCCTGAATACAACGAGCTGGTAGAACGTATCCGCGCACGTTTTGGATTGTCTTCATTGAAGTTTAACACACTCGAAACACTGATAGAAGCCATAGGATTGCCTAAGTGTAAGGTATGTACTCACTGCTTCGATGGTTCCAGCCGTTTCTGATGCAGATACTGATACACCAATGATATAAAAATCCCATGCATTAAAAGTTGCAGACAACTGAATGCATGGGATTTTTTTTTAGAATGCTTCTGTCATATTAAAATAGAACAAGTTCTGCTTGTTTATGAAGTCTCGTCCCAAGTCAAGTCTTACGTTCATTCGTGGCTGTACTTCCACTCTTAGCCCTACACCGACGTTGGGCAACACACCTTCTATTTTAAAAGGATCGGGTCCCATAAATCCTGCTCCTCCCCATGCTACGTATCCAAGGCGGTTGAGTATCTTCTTAAACCAATTGCTCTTGTCTGTATTAAACATCTGTCTGTATTCAAATATGGCAACGTGCGATGTCTTGTCGCGGAATTGCCCCATGTAGTATCCTCTCAGGTCGAAAGGTGTGCCGCTAAGTATATATTTGTTCAGAGGAATACTTTTGCCCAGCACATTTTTAGACTGTGCAGTCCATGCAAGCACTTTTCTTTTGCCTACCGACTTATATTGGCGATAGTCAAATTCTATTCTATAATAGTTGTTGTCGCTGCCGAACCATTTTTCATAAGCCATAGCCTTGAAGTCAAAGTAGATTCCTTTATACGCATTGGCAGGAACATCTCTTGTGTCATAGCTTGCCATGACACCTATTCCCGAACTGAAATTCTTGTATCCGTTTTCCGTACCTCCGGCATTGATGTATGATACGTCGTTTGCAATACCGGCTGCAATATCTTTCATGTTATCATAGTTCAGGTCTATCTGCGGTCCTATAAAGAAGTCGCTGTCTTTTATTCTGAACAGAAACCATGGGTTGATTTGCACTCCGCTATATTTATACTGACTGCTTTCTTTACCTCTTTCAAAATTCTTGTTGGTCTCGTATCCTATACCATAATAGTTTTCCTTTATGTTTTTGTAAAGGAACTGTCCGAAAATTCTGAATTTGTCGTCTTTGAAAAACAGTTGAGGCTTAACGAGTACACTCAATCCGCCGTTTGACATTACTGCTATGCTGCCAGGAATTATAGAACGTTTCATGGTAGAGTCTTGAGGATTCATGCTGAAAGTGACAAGCGCGCTTCCTCCAACCAAAAATCCAAAGTCGGGCGAATAGCTTGGCCCTCCCAATATATTATAATGTACATTTCTTTTTTTTCTTGTTTTTTTCTTCGAGTCATCTTTGGCTTTCCCATATTTATCCATAAAAGTGGAATCATTGTTTGAGAAAGAGATGTTTTGTGCAGAATATGGATCTTGAGAATAAATATTCATGATGCACACTAAGAATAGTAGTAAAGATAAAATTTTCTTCATTGCTGTTTCATTCATTGATGTTCGTGGCAAAGTTATGAATTATAGTTGATAACTTCATGCTAAGTTAATAACACTTTGTGGTTTTTAGTACATATTCAGTACTTTTCAATTTAAGGTAATAAATTGTAATTAAAACGCCTAGGCGTTCGTGTAAAAACGCTTAGTCGTTTTATTTAAAGCGCCTAGGCGTTTTTAAAAGTGTTGTCGGGTGCCTGTACGAAATCTGAAGTGTAGCCGAATGACTGACAGTGTTTTCCTAATATTGAATCAATTACTTTGGATAAAAGAGTATCAAATTGCTCCATGATGGAAAATATCCCGCCAAAAGGTGTAATTTGTTCGGATTTTACTATGAAATAAAATAGCCCGAAGCCTGTGTTAAAAAGGCTCCGGGCCGGAGTTTTATGCCGTATGGAGTTTTACCGGACAGCAATATATTTTTTTATAACCTTCAAATATCAGAAGAACAGATCCTCTATCTCAGGTATTTTATTCTCCATAAACATAACATAGTAAATTGGGAGGTAAAGAATTTTACCTTTCGTCTTTATTTCACGTTCGTTAGAGAAAACAATAGATGAAACTATATGATAATCCGGAACAGACATCAAGTTATCCAATGCACTATGTACCGTATAATCTTTCCCGGACTTGACTTCAATAGGAAGTACACTCATCGTGCTACTGTCATCAACAAGAAAATCTACTTCACCTTTCTGTTTATTATCATAGTAGAACAATTTGTTGTAATGAGCAATCAGTTCCTGTGCAACGGCGCTTTCATATACAGAACCGAGATTAATACTATCAATATCGTTCAATATAGGCTGGACATTGTACTGAAACAATTGAGAACTCAGCATACCAACATCATTCATATATAATTTCAGCAGATTTTTATGCTGCGATTCAGCCAAAGGATATTTTGGGTTACTTATAGCATTAGAGGCTATAGTGATACTGGAGTTTATTAGATATTCAAATTCTTCAATGTAATTGCTGAACCTGTCTCCTTTCCTATTCTGTATATCTTTGGCTATAATTCGCTTCTTCTTGTTTTCCATTTGAGAAGGAATCATATCGTATATACGGCGGATATGCAACTTCTTGACAGCTTCTTCCTCGTAACGTGAGGCATCAACACCATACAGCGTTCTGATAGCCTCCTGGGTTTCTCTTACCTTTACGATATTGTGAGTGGCCAAATATTCATTAACCGCATCAGGCATACCACCAACAAGAAGATATCTTTTAAAAAGGCCAAGTACCTTGTCATGAATATCTGGAGACAGAGTTCGTTTTTGTTCAAAAGATTTCCTTAAATAGTCTATAGCATTCTTGCCAAAATCATTTGCAATCAGAAACTCTTCGAAGTCAATCTGATACATTTTTTTTAGTATCACACTCCCAACTGGTACAGATACAGTTCCTTTCAAAGCAATACCCAAAAGGCTTCCGCTGCAGATAAATCTGTATCGGTGTTCTTCCCTCAAGAATTTTAGCATAGTCAGAAATTGTGGATATTGCTGGATTTCATCAATGAACACTAATGTATTATCATATCTGTCCAGCCTGGTTCCTGCTACCATACTTAACTTCAGATAGAATTCTTCAGTCGTATGTACATTCTTAAAGATCTTTTCTCCTTCATAATCTAAAACAAAGTTTATTTCAACATAATTGTTATAAAGTTCTTTACCCACATCTCTTATTATGTAGGATTTACCTATCTGCCTTGCACCTTCAATAATAAGAATCTTGTCGTCATTCGATTGCAGATGGTTCTCAATATATGTTCTTATTTTCCTGTATAGCATAACATTTACACTTTTCTATATTAATAAGCTATACAAATATACACTTTTCCATTGAATTATCCATATGATTTATACATTTTTCTTGTTTATTGTTCTTTGAGTTGTAAACCTGCTATATCTATCCTCATAAGAAATACAATAATAGACAAATACAAATATCATAAGTTGTAGTAGTTATAAAAATTGAGAACGCGATATCATCTGATTGTGTGACAGAGTCAGAAGAGGAATCAGTTCTTTATATGGCAGAGGAATGGGGTAGGTTCCTTGTCGATAGAGTAAGGGTTTCCCCATTTTGAGATTCCGGACACGGATTCTGCGTAAGTGATGTGCAGGCGTTTCTTTGCCCTGGTCATGGCGACATAGAACAGCCTTGCGGATTCTCTGATTTCCTCCGGAGTCTTCTTGTCAAAGAACGGATAGACACCATCGGTTGCTTCGAAGATGATCACGTTCTCAAACTCAAGGCCTTTTGCCTTGTGCACCGTAGAGACGAATACCTTTTCAGTTATACATGAGCTGTCACACAAGTCAGCTTCACGGTAGGTAGTTATATCAAGAAGGTGGGCTGAAAGCTGTTCCTTAAGGCTCGGAGTCTTCTCCGGAAAGATTACATCGTTACGGAGGAAGCTGAAGATGTACTGCATCTTCGGGTTCGCCTCTATCCACTCCTTCTGTATGAATGTGCCGTACAGATGCTCCAGCTCGTCAACAAGCAGAGGAGATTCAAACGATCTCTGGTAGAGACGGCTGAGCGAATCGTGATAGATGTCGGCGTATGCTCTGCGGAACAGCTCGGCCACGGCAGAGTTGTTCTGAAGGCAGTCGATATGCTGCTGCATGTTGGCAGCAAAGATGCCCAGGAAGTGGTCAAGCACGGACTTGGTTGCGATGATGTCGTCATCAGCCAGATGGGAGTTCTCACCTTCGAGACCGAAGACCTCCAGCAGAGATTTGAGCTTGTAGGACTTCAAGCGTGGAGCCATGATACGTGCCACCCTAAGGGTATCGAAAAACAGAGGATGAACGGTAGGGAAAGAGAAGTCACCGCAATCCCTACGGAGATTGTAGTCAAGGATATTGCAGTCATATTCAACATTCTGGCCGATAAGGGTACAGTTACCCACGAAGTCCATAAACGCACACAGGCCGGTCTTACGGTCAACCTTATCGGCACGTTCATACTCCTGAAGAAGAGGGTTTACAATGCCTCCGAGCATAGCCGGTATCGGCTTGTCAGTGTGAAGGATAATGTTGAAGCGGTCGGTAATCTTCGCGGCGTTCACCTTGATGGCCGCAATCTGTACGATGTCATCCTCAAAGACATTCAAGCCTGTGGTTTCCGTATCAAAGATAACGTATTCACCCTGACAGCACTTATAAAGCTCCAGCATGTATGAGCTGCGCATGTAGTTGAGAAAATCAGACGGCAGGAGGTAGTTGTCACGGAGATTCTTCACGAAGCGGCGAGCCTCGGAGTCACCATTGAAGATGCCTGTTCCGGTCAGAATCTTTGACCATGCCATCATGTTGGAATCCATATACACCACCTGCAGATGGGCGAAAAGCAGCTGAGCCTGTCGGGTAGTGAAAAGGTCTGTTCCGGAAATCTTGAAGTGGGGGATATTGCGGTCGGAGAGTTCACGGGAAATCTGGTCCGCATCCTTGTTCCAAGGTACAAGGACAGCCACCCTTTCATCAGGATACGAGGTACAGAAATTACCAACACTTTCAGCCACCAGCTTTACTTCGTCATCCTTTTCAGGAGCGGACATGATGCAGAGAGAATCCTGTCCGGCTTCAGTAAGATTATTCGTCTTAGGCAGGAAATGAGGGTCAACATCAAGCTCCATGTTGGCGTATGTGTTGAAGACATCCAAGAGATATTTCGGGGAACGGTAGTTGAAATAGAGGCGGTGCATATTCTCACCACAGCGTTCACGCAACCATTCAAGCGTTGCGAGCTTAGCACCTATGAATGAGAAGATTGCCTGCTGCTCGTCTCCGAGATAAAGAGTCACGTTTTCCTTAGAATGGTCAGTAAACAGGTCGATTATTCCGAACTGGAAAGGGGAGAGATCCTGAACCTCGTCAATCTGAATCCAAGAATATTTCTTCAGCCTGTCCTGATGCTGTGAAGCGTGGATATAGGTCAGGATAAGCAGGTCATCGAAGTCAACCAGATTCCTCTCTTCCTTATACTCGTATTATAAATGGATTTTTTGTAAAAATGTCCAATCTCAATGTTCCATGTGATAAAAGAGCATCAAATTGCTCTATGTCTTTTTTCTGATTTTTCAAGAATAAATGTATACAAGAATTTTTGTGATACAATATAGCATGTTGGAGAGAATTACGAAAATAGTCAGTATTCTACTGCTCGAAAATACTAAAAATGGCCTAAAAAACACTTGCTTCTCTTTGTTTTTATGAAGCAATTATTTAATTTTACGACACTTAATAATTTAACATAGAACAAAGATGACAGAAATAGAAAGGTTTTTAAAGTATGTAACTTTTGATACTCAGTCGGATGAAAGCACAGGTGTGACTCCTAGTACTGAGAAACAGATGATATTTGCTAACTATCTGAAGAAAGAACTTGAGGAAATAGGACTCGAAGAAATCACTTTGGATGAAAACGGCTATCTTTTTGCCACATTGCCTTCGAATATAGAACATGATGTACCAACAATAGGTTTTATATCACATATGGACACAAGTCCTGATATGTCGGGAGCAAATGTAAAGCCTAGAATTGTAGAGAATTATGATGGTTCTGACATCGTGTTGTGTAGCACAGACAATATAGTCCTGTCTCCATCACAGTTTCCTGAACTGCTTGACCATAAGGGAGAAGACCTTATTGTGACAGATGGGCATACACTATTGGGTGCTGATGATAAAGCTGGTATAGCTGAAATAGTATCAGCTATGGTTTATCTTAAAGAACATCCGGAAATAAAGCATGGCAGAATACGTATTGGGTTCAATCCTGATGAAGAAATTGGTCTTGGTGCGCATAAGTTTGACGTTGAAGCATTTGGAGCAAAATGGGCATATACAATGGATGGCGGTGAAGTGGGAGAACTGGAATTTGAAAATTTCAATGCAGCCGCAGCAAAGGTAAATATTAGCGGAAGAAATGTTCATCCGGGATATGCTAAAAACAAGATGATAAATTCAATGCTTGTTGCAAATGAATTTATGTCACTTTTCCCTGCTGATGAAACTCCATCTACAACAACGGGATATGAAGGGTTCTATCATCTGATAAGTATGAACGGTGAAGTAGAACATACCGAACTTTCTTATATTATAAGAGATCATGATCGCAAAATATTTGAGCAACGCAAGGAGTTTGTGAAACAATGTGCCGATAAACTCAACGACAAGTATGGCAGTGAGTTGTTAAAGGTAGAACTTAAAGACCAGTATTATAACATGCGTCAGGAGGTAGAACCATTGATGCACATCATTGATATAGCTTTTGGTGCAATGAAGGAGGCTGGAGTTGAACCTAGAGTCAAGGCTATACGTGGTGGTACAGATGGAGCACAGCTCTCATTCAAGGGACTTCCTTGCCCTAATATATTTGCTGGAGGACTGAACTTTCATGGAAGATATGAGTTTGCACCTGTACAATCTATAGAAAAGGCTGTAAAGGTTATAGTGAAAATAGCAGAACTGACAGCTCACAGATATTGATTAACATTCGGGAGACCTGTTGTGAAGACAGGTCTCTACCTTAAAAAACACACACATTATGAAGACAACACCGTTTACAGAAAAGCATATTGCACTTGGGGCAAAGATGCACGAATTTGCAGGCTATAATATGCCTATCGAATATTCTGGTATAATTGACGAGCATATGACTGTATGCCAGGGAGTAGGAGTATTTGATGTCTCGCATATGGGAGAGTTTTGGGTGAAAGGTCCAAAGGCTCTTGATTTTATTCAGAAGATTACATCTAACAATGCAGCAGCACTTTCAACCGGGAAAGTGCAATACACGTGTTTCCCTAACGAAACAGGGGGGATAGTAGACGATTTGCTTGTGTATGCTTACGAAGCCGATAAATATATGCTTGTAGTAAATGCGGCAAATATTGAAAAGGACTGGAAATGGTGTGTAGAACATAATGACATAGGTGCCGAACTTGAAAATTCATCTGATAAAATAGGACAGTTGGCAATTCAGGGCCCAAAGGCCATTGATACATTGCAGAAACTAACATCCGTAAATCTGTCTGAAATTCCTTATTATGCTTTTCAGGTAGGAGGGTTTGCAGGAGTGTCAGATGTGATAATTTCAAATACAGGATATACTGGTGCAGGAGGGTTTGAACTGTATTTCTATCCTTCGGATGCCATGAAAATATGGAATGCCATATTCGGTGCAGGCGAAGAATTTGGTATCAAGCCTGTAGGTCTTGGCGCACGAGACACTCTTCGTCTTGAAATGGGATTTTGCCTGTATGGAAACGATATAGATGACACTACATCTCCTATTGAAGCTGGATTGGGATGGATCACAAAATTTGTAGAAGGAAAGGATTTTATAAATCGTGAGTTCCTCGAAAAACAGAAACATGAAGGAGTGTTGCGTAAGTTGGTTGGCTTTGAGATGTTGGACAGAGGAATACCACGTCATGGATATCAGCTGATGGATGAAACGGGCGATGTGATAGGACATGTCACTTCGGGTACTATGTCGCCCACTCGTAAGATTGGTATAGGTATGGGGTATGTAAAGACTAACTTTTCTAAGTCTGGAACAGAAATTTATCTTGACAATAGAGGACGTAAACTAAAGGCTGTAGTGGTAAAGCCGCCTTTCAGAAAACAGTAGTATAGTGATAGGATTATGAAATATAGAAGCGGAAAATACGATGATTTTTCAAGTATTTTCCGCTTCTGCTGTTATATTTATTTATAATTTTGTGTTCGATATTAACAAAATAGATGAATATATACATCTTATAGATTTTAAAACTATATAAAACAATATATTATGTCTCATTTAGCCCCTTTGATAAGCGACCTTGCACTGATACTGGTATGTGCGGGGATAATGACTTTGATTTTCAAGAAACTGAAACAACCTTTGGTCTTAGGTTATATAGTTGCAGGATTCATAGCCAGTCCACACTTCAGACTTACGCCTTCTGTTACTGACATCGACAGCATAAAGACGTGGTCGGATATAGGTGTTATATTCTTGTTGTTTGCATTGGGACTTGACTTCAGTTTCAAGAAACTTATGAAGATGGGAAGTTCTGTGATGATTTCGGCTTGTACTATAATCTTTTTTATGATTATGGTAGGGATACTTGTGGGTTGGTCGTTTGGTTGGAATAAGATGGACTGTATATACTTGGGTGGTATGCTTGCTATGTCGTCTACCACTATTATATATAAGGCTTTCGACGATTTGGGGCTTCGTCAGCAGAATTTTGCAGGTCTTGTGCTTAGTATATTGATTATAGAAGACATATTGGCAATTGTTCTTATGGTAATGCTTTCTACTATGGCTGTAAGTAGTAATTTTGAAGGTTCAGAGATGGTGGCAAGTATATTGAAACTTATTTTTTTTCTTATATTGTGGTTTGTTGTAGGACTGTATCTCATACCTACATTCCTGAAGCGTTACAGAAAGCTTATGAATAATGAAACTTTACTTATATTTTCTTTGGGCTTATGTTTCGGGATGGTGGTCATTGCTGCCAAGGTCGGCTTTTCTCCAGCTTTCGGTGCTTTTATAATGGGGTCTATATTATCTGAAACATTGGACTCGGAGCAGATTGAAAAACTGGTATCTCCGGTAAAGGATTTGTTTGGAGCAATCTTTTTCGTTTCGGTGGGCATGATGGTAGAACCAGAATTGATAGTGAAGTACAGTATACCTATATTGGTTATAGTTTTTGCCATAATCACGGGGCAGACTATATTCGGTACGTTAAGTGTACTTCTTTCTGGACAATCACTTAAAACCTCCATGCAATGTGGCTTTAGCCTTACACAGATAGGTGAATTTGCATTTATTATAGCATCTTTAGGTGTAAGCCTAGGTGTGACGAGTGATTTTCTATATCCTATAGTTGTCACTGTTTCGGTCATTACTACTTTTCTCACTCCATATATGATAAGGGTTTCATTGCCTTCATATAATTTTATAAGCCGTAAGATTCCTTCTAGATGGATGAATCTTATAGATAGTTATTCGGGAGCAGCACAGATTGCAAGCAGTCAAAGTAACTGGAAGGCTCTTATGAATGCAATAGTAAGAATAGTTGTTGTGTATTCGGTGCTTTCGGTAGCAGGTATTGCTTTATGCCTTAACGTAATTTCACCTTTTATTATAGAGACAATGGGTTATACGTGGGGACCGTTTGTGAGTGCTGCTATAACTATTATAGCAATAGCTCCGTTTCTTAGGGCTCTTATAATGAAGAAGAACCATTCAATAGAATTTCGTGCCTTGTGGTCGGGGAATAAGGGCAACCATATTCCGTTGGTTTCGGTAATTTTATTGAGAGTGGTGATAGCAGTGATGTTTGTGATGTATGTCATTAAAAGCATATTCCAGGCTTCCGTGGCTCTTGTGGTAGGTGTGGCTATAATTGCTGTATTGGTAATGATATTGTCAAGGTTCCTCAAAAGGCAATCTATACTGCTTGAACGTACTTTTGTCAGAAATCTTAAGACTAAAGATATGCTAAAAGTTTATAAAGGAGAGAAGAAACCTGATTATGCAGTGAAACTTCTTGACAGAGATATGCATATATCCGACTTCAAGATATCGTCGGATTCTTTGTGGTCGGGTATGACATTGCAAGAACTTGATTTGGGAAGAAAATTTGGTGTGCATGTGGCATCCATAATAAGAGGTATGCACAGGATAAATATTCCGGGAGGATACACAAGGTTGTTTCCTGGTGACACATTGCATGTGATAGGTACAGACTCGCAGTTGGATGAGTTTACAAATCATATAAATGCAGTGTCTGAAGGGTATGTGGATGATGATTTTGAAAAACGTGATATGTTACTCAGACAGTTTGTAGTGACCGATGAATGTAAATTCATAGGAAAATCAATACGTGATAGTGGTATAAGGAATAAATATCATTGTATGGTTGTGGGTGTAGAGTCTGTAGGCGATGTTTCTCTTCATACTCCAGATATAGATATTCCTTTTGAAGAAGGTGATATTGTGTGGGTAGTGGGAGAGGAATCTTCATTGAAAAGTCTTATGGACAAGGATAGGCTGTGATTAATGGAAAAAATAAAGGTTTCTGACGATGCCTTCTTTTAATGGTGCATTATCAGAAACCTTTTCTGTTCCCGTATGGAAAGATATTGAATTTTAAGCTTTTTCTACGAATTCGTTGATTCCGTTAGAAACAAGAAGATTATACCATTGGATTAATTTCTTGATATCACTAGTGTGAACTCTGTCTCTGTCGTATGTAGGGAGAACTTCTGCCATGAACTGGTGTAATTCTTCAGAAGATGCCTTTTTGTAATCAAGAGAAGCTACATTTCCGTTTTCTTTGTTTTTTACAGATTCAAGAACCTCAGCCAAAGCTACTTCGTCGTCATCTGTATACATTGCAATATCACTTAAAGATATAACTTTATCGCTTGCGTAGATAGGAGAGCGTTTGTTGTCGGCTACTGATTCTACTATCAACATGTTCTTTCCTTGAGAAATAAGCTTATACAATCCAGACTTTCCTGATATCGCTAAAATAGTTTTCAACATATTCTTTATATTTATAAATTATAAATGTGATTAATATTTTTATTTACAAGCAAAAATACAACTCGCAACCGAAATACACAAGAGTATTGCTATCTTTTGTTTGATAATGAAGAAAATATGGTATAAATTTGCTCTTCAAGGTTTCTTTTACCGTCATTTTCTATCACGAAATCAGATTTTTCTAGTCTTTCTTTTTCGTCAAGCTGTGAGTTTATTCTGTCTATGACTCTTTTTCTTGTAGTATTGTCTCTTTTTATTACTCTTTCTACTCTTACCTCTAATGGGGCATGAACTGTAATTACTTTGTCTACAATGCAGTCAAATCCGGATTCGAATAGAATGGCGCTTTCTATAGCTGCAATTTTATATCCTTCGCATTGTTTCTTTTCAGTCCACGAAATGAACTCTTCTTTTACACATGGATGAACTATTGAACTTATTTTTTCAGCATTGTCCTTCGAAGAGAAAAGGTATGACACCATCAAAGGTTTGTTTATGCAACCATCAACGTATATGTCTTCTCCTAAAAGTTCTTTCAACGATGCTATGATATGCTGATTGGTAGTCATTAGTAATTTAGCTTCCTTGTCTGAATCGAATACTGGAATACCCTTTTCTGTCAGCAACTTCGATATATATGATTTGCCGCTTCCTATTCCTCCAGTAAGTCCTAGTCTTAGTATGTTATTTTTCATCTTCTGTTGCCGTGTTTGAAGTCTCTTCTATTAAGTATTCTACTTCTGATGGGTTGATTCTTATATGTGAGACTTTGTCTGTATATGATTTTACCTTCAACTTTACTTTTTCTTTTTTCGTATTTATATCATTGTAGTCTACATTAATGCAGAAATCTGACGCAGATATGGCCTGATAGTCTTTAAGTCCAACCTGTAGTGTTACTTGTGCTTTTGAAGGGAATGTTCTCAAAGTCTTTCCTTTTGGAAAGTCAATTCCTTCAATTGGTATTTCCAAAGTTTTTTCTGAATACATATCTACAGAAATAGAAACATTACATGTGGATGGCTCGAACTTCGCTCCTTCAATTCTTTTTAGCATAACGTTTCTTTTAGTCTCTTCGGATATGTTCTCACAGTCTAGAGGTGATATGTAAGCCGATTGTATGTCATTCAGTACATACTGAGGGGCGTATACAATAACAGAATCGGGCGATATCTTTATGTCTGATATATAATATTGCATTGCAGGAGTGATTTTCCCGTTGGTCATTACAGGCACTTTTTTCATGATACCTTCCGAGTAGATGAATCCTATACTGTCGGGTAAAAGTGAAGTCAGTTTGGTAGAAGTATTTAGCTGTGCCAAGACTTTCTTTATCAGTTCTGAATGAGGTACAATGACATTTGGTCCTGATTTTTTATATTCTTCAAAATCAATGAAAACTGGCAGGAAAGATCTCCCCAGCATATAGTTCATCAGCACAGTTCCTCTGTCTTCAACTCTTACTTTTACTTCATTCTGCAATTCGGATGTAATAATAACATCCTTGGGTACGTTTTTTAACTTTAGTGGTATAGTAAACTCAGTCTGGTAATTATCATCGAGCATCTTTAATCCCCAAAAGCAGAATGAAACCACAACAAAAAACAAAAAAATCAGAAATTCCCTGCTTTTGTCGCTTAGCAGGAAGTTTCTGATTTTATTGTATTGTGTCTTTGAGAATTCTTTGATGTTCTTAGTATCGAACAACATAATATAGATTATTTATTAGCCTGAGCTTGTGCATCGGCATATATAGAATTCTTGTCAACTTTAATTTTCACACCTGAAGCAATTTCTACTGTAACAGTATAGTCTTCAATTTCTTTAACCTTACCGTATATTCCACCTGCTGTGATTACAGACTGACCTACTTCAAGGTTCTTGCGGAAATTGGCGATTTCCTTTTGCTTCTTGTTCTGTGGGCGAATCATAAAAAAGTACATAATAGCAAATATCGCTATCATCATAATCAGGAATGAAAGGTTGCTTCCACCCTGAGCTTGCAACATGACTGTCAATAAATTCATATTCTTATTGTTACTAAATTAATATTTACGGACAAATATATCAATTTTTAGTCAGCTTGTTTTCCTTTTTCAGTTTATTAACTATAGCATCTAGAGTTCCATTGATGAATCCACCGCTTCTAGGAGTGCTGTAAAGTTTTGCTATTTCCACATACTCGTTAAGAGAAACATTTACAGGAATGTTAGGGAAACTCAAAATTTCAGCAAGTGCTATCTGCATTATAATGACATCCATTACAGCTACACGGTTCAAATCCCAATTTTTGGATGTTTCGCTGATCAGATGGCGATAATATTCGGCATTCAATATTGCACGACGGAATAGACGTCTTGCAAAATCTTGGTCTTCTTCATCTTTAAACTCAGGAAGAAGTTCCTGCTTTGCACCGTTTTTAGGATCAAAACGCTTGATTGTTTTCAGAACGAATGTATCTACAATTTCTTTGTCATCGTTCCAATACAAACTTTGATCTTCTAGGATTTCATCAAGAGCGGTGTTGTTGAAGATGATGTTTTTGTAAATCTTTCTCCAAAACTCACGGTCTTCATCGTATGAAGATGTTTCGCTGGCCATATATTCCTTATATATGTCGCTTTCCATGATTTGTTCACAAAGAGATTTGATGAAGTCAACTTCATTGTCCCAGCTTTTCTTCTGAGAAACTGCAAAAGCATTCAACTCTTTGTTAGCTTCCAGTTGGGCAATGAATTTGTTTTCAACAAACTTCATGTTGGGTGATAACTCTTCTTTTGTCGGTGCTAGCTTGTTTTTCGCTATGTCAATTCGCTTATTGGCATAACGTGTTACAGTTACCATTAGAAGTAAAAGATAATTGTACAAATCGTACGCCTTGGATAAACTGAAGAATAACTCTTTTTCTGCAGTATCCAAGTTCTTGCCGCCATTTTGGTAATAGGCATAAATAATCTGAACTATTTTCAGACGAATGAGAACTCTGTTTATCATATTAAAGATGTAAATTTTCGACTACAAAAGTATATAATTAATTCTATTTGGACAATGTTGTACTTTTTTTTTCTGATTTTTTATAGGTTTTATTCTATTTTCCCTTTTCTATCCTTTGCATATTGAAAAAAAATATTCACCTTTGGGCAGTTTTTCGTAATATAAAGTATAGTAAACTATGGAAGATTTAAGAAAGAAGAGTACAACAGAGACTGATAAAGAAATAGTGTTTTCTAAAGCTATCAAGGCAGGAAAGAGAATTTATTACCTTGATGTAAGAAAAAACAGAAAAGACGAGATGTTTTTGGCTATCACGGAAAGTAAGAAGGTGGTAAACGGTGAAAGCGAATCTCCTTCGGTAAGTTTTGAAAAGCATAAGATATTCCTTTATAAGGAAGATTTGGGCAAATTTATGGAAGGTATCAATGAAGCTGTGAATTTCATAAACGAAGGAAACTCATCACATGAAGACGTAGTGTCTGCAGATGAAGCGGCTGGTCATTATTCTTCGGATGAGATAAAGATTGACATTGATTTTTGATTGATGGGATATGCTCAAATTGACTTGCCTGTTTCATGCTGGATGGAATGGATGATGAAAAAAAATGATATAAATATGTATTTGTGTGTTTTATTTATAAAAACGAGTAAAGTTTTTTTGAGTATTTAAAATAAATGTGTAATTTTGCAGCGCTTTTTCAAGCTCATCGTGTGATATACCGCATCGTGTGATGGCGAATTAAGCAAAAATGTGAATTAGAACTTAATTTAGAGTAACACAAAAAATAACAAAACAATGAAATCAATTGAAATCAAAGGATCTTTAAGATCAGAAATTGGAAAGAAAGCTACACGTGAACTACGTAAGTCAAACGGTGTTCCTTGTGTTCTTTACGGAATAGAAAAAGATGCAAACGGTAACCCAGTTGCAACTCATTTCACAGTATCTAACGATGAACTTCGTAAGTTGGTTTACACTCCACACATCTACGTTGTAGACTTGAATATTGATGGTAAGGTAGTGAACGCTATCATGAAAGATATACAGTTCCACCCAGTTAAGGATAATATTCTTCACGTGGATTTCCTTCAGATTAACGAATCTAATCCTATAGTTATGGAAGTTCCTGTTAAACTTGAAGGTTTGGCTGAAGGTGTTAAGGCTGGTGGTAAATTGGCATTGCAGGTACGTAAGTTGAAAGTTAAAGCTTTGTACAGCGCAATCCCTGAAAGACTTGTAATTGATGTAACTAGCTTGGGTCTTGGTAAGACTGTCAAAGTTGGTGAATTGAGCTATGAAGGTCTTCAGCTTCTTAATGCTAAGGAAGCTGTCGTTTGTGCAGTTAAATTGACTCGTGCTGCTCGTGGTGCTCAGGCTGCAGCTGCTGCTAAGAAATGATTTTAGCTGAACTAACAACGACAAATCCTTATTGAATGAAATATTTGATAGTTGGACTGGGAAATATCGGTGATGAATACCGTGATACCCGTCATAATATTGGATTTATGGTATTGGACGCCCTTGCTAAGGCGTCCAATATTGTTTTTAGTGACAAACGTTATGGGGCAATAGCCAATATGTCACTTAAAGGACGTCAGCTTATATTGCTGAAACCGTCTACTTATATGAATCTTAGCGGAAATGCTGTCAGATACTGGATGCAGCAGGAAAAGATTCCGCTGGAAAATGTTCTGGTGATAGTAGATGATTTGGCACTTCCTATAGGGGCTCTTCGTCTGAAAGGCAAGGGTAGTGATGCCGGTCATAATGGATTGAAGCATATTGCTGCAACATTGGGAACTCAAAGCTACTCTAGACTAAAATTTGGAATAGGAAATGATTTTCCCAAAGGAGGACAAGTTGATTTTGTTTTGGGGCAGTTTGATGATGAAGCTTGGAAAATACTCCCGGAAAGGATTGGACTTGCCGGAGAGGTGATAAAGAGTTTTTGTCTGGCTGGACTGAATATAACAATGAATCAGTATAACAACAAGTAATGATGGTAGAAGCAAGAATTGATAAATGGTTGTGGGCCGCACGCATATTCAAGACTAGGACGATAGCTGCCGAGGCTTGTAAGAAAGGAAGGGTAAGTGTAAATGGAGCACAGGTAAAACCGGCTAGAATGGTTAAATCAGGTGATGTCATTAATGTGAAGAAATCTCCTATAACATATTCTTTCAAGGTCTTGCAGGCAATAGAAAAAAGGGTTGGCGCGAAACTGCTTCCTGAAATAATGGAAAATGTCACAACTCCTGAGCAGTATGAGCTGTTGGAGATGAGTAAAATCAGTGGCTTTATTGATAGAGCTAGAGGAACAGGAAGGCCTACCAAGAAGGACAGAAGAGATCTTGATGATTTCTTTGCACCTGAATATATTGATGATTTTGACGACGACGAATAAATAGGAAACCGTATCTGTAATGTCTGTAATGATATTCGGATACGGTTTTTTTGTTGTATTGAGGCTTTATTAATTTTCTTTAATGATAAAGCATGTTTCGAAAAATATGACCATCTTTGCAGTTAATAGAATATTCTGAAAATGACAAAATACTTAGATGAATTAAATGAGGGTCAGCTTTCTGCTGTACTGTATAATGATGGACCATCACTTGTTATTGCTGGTGCGGGTTCGGGCAAGACTCGTGTTCTTACTTATAAGATAGCTTATTTGTTGGATAACGGCTATGAGCCATGGTCTATTTTAGCTTTGACGTTTACCAATAAGGCAGCCCGTGAGATGAAGGAAAGAATATCCAGGACTGTAGGTAGTGAAAAGGCACGATATTTATGGATGGGTACTTTCCATTCTGTATTTTCTCGTATCCTTAGAGCTGAAGCTGAGACTATTGGTTTTACATCCAATTTTACGATATATGACTCTTCTGACTCCAAGAGCCTTATAAAGTCAATAATAAAAGAATTGGGATTGGATGAAAAGGTTTATAAGCCTGGACTGGTCCAGTCGCGTATAAGCAATGCCAAGAATCATCTTGTGTCTCCTGAGACTTATAGTGCCAATAGAGAACTTTGTGAGTATGATGCTCAGTGTAAGGTTCCGTCTGTTAAGGATATATACAGAAGGTATTGTGCAAGATGTCGCCAAAGTGATGCTATGGATTTTGATGATTTGCTTGTCAATACCTATAATCTTCTCAAAAGTCATCCGGACGTGTGTGAAAGGTATGCAGATAGATTCAGGTATGTGCTGGTGGATGAGTATCAGGATACTAATTTCGCACAGCATAGTATTGTGCTTCAGCTTACAGAAAAGAACCAGCGTGTTTGTGTGGTGGGGGATGACGCACAGAGTATTTATTCTTTCAGAGGGGCAAATATTGATAATATATTAAAATTCACCCGTCTGTATAATGATGCCCGTCTGTTTAAGCTTGAACAGAATTATCGTTCTACAAAAATGATTGTTAGGGCAGCAAATAGCCTTATAGAAAAGAATAGGGAGCAGATTAAAAAGGAGGTTTTTTCGGAGAATGCCGATGGCAATCCTATAACAGTTCAAAGTGCTTATAGTGATGTGGAAGAAGGTGAGATAGTAGCCAATAAAGTTTCGCGTATTCATTCTGAAAAAGGATGTCCTTTCAGTGATTTTGCTATTCTATATAGGACCAATGCGCAAAGCCGTATATTTGAGGAGGCTTTTCGTAAACGTTCTATTCCATACAAAATATATGGAGGCTTGTCTTTTTATCAGCGTAAGGAAATAAAAGATGTCATAGCTTATTTCCGTTTGGCGGTAAATCCTCATGATGGAGAGGCCCTTAAAAGGGTGATAAACTATCCGGTGCGTGGCATTGGTGATACTACTATGGGGAAGATTAATGCTGCATCAGCCCAATACGATGTAAGTTTGTGGACTGTCTTGAACGAACCTTTGGCTTATGGCTTGAACTTTAATAAAGGTACTCATGCCAAACTTCAGGCTTTCCGTGATCTGATATCAGGCTTTGTGGCTTCAGCTTCCGAAGTTAATGCTTATGAACTGGGTAGGGAGATAGTAAGTAGCTCTGGTATCATAAGAGATATATACCAGGACAGGTCTCCTGAAAATCTTAGTAGGCAGGAAAATATAGACGAACTGGTGAACGGTATGTTTGATTTTTGCAGTTCAAGACGCGAAGAGGGTAGTGAACGGTTGTTTTTGTCCGATTATCTTTCAGAGGTGTCTTTGCTTACGGATCAGGACAATGATGATGATGATTCTCCTAAAGTGACTCTTATGACGATACATTCGGCCAAAGGGCTGGAATTTAAGAATGTATTTATAGTCGGTATGGAAGAAGGCTTGTTCCCCGGTGCGATGTCGTCCGATTCGTTTAAGGCATTGGAGGAGGAAAGAAGACTTTTTTATGTAGCTATAACCAGGGCTGAAGAAAGTTGTTGTATAACTTATGCAAAAAGCAGATATAAATATGGTAAGCTTGAGTTCTCTAATCCTAGTAGATTTATCAAGGATATTAATCGTGACTATCTTTATTTCCCTTCAGGTAATGAATTGTCTGTAAGGAATGTATCCAGTGGTGTCTCTTCTAATGATGTTGAGCGTAATTATTCAAGAAGTTATGAAAAGAAGGAAAATTATAGCGGAAGAGGTTCGTCGATGTTTGATGGCGGAGAGATACCTCAAGAACTTCCACGTTTTGTAAAGCCTTCTATGCCGAAAAAATTGGTTAAGGTTCCTGTCTCTTCTGATGTGCCTTCTTCCGAATCTGCTGCTTCTGGCGGAGCTTTTGGAGTTTCGGTTGGCAAAGTGATACAACATGAACGTTTTGGAATTGGTGAAATAATAAAGATGGAAGGGGCGGGAGATAACTGTAAGGCTACTGTAATATTTGAGAATGTAGGAGAAAAACAATTGCTTCTTAAGTTTGCACGCTTTAAAGTAATGTGATAAAAACGTATACGTATAATATAATAAATTGTTATAGATAAATGTTTGATTGTTCAGAAGTTCCGTCTCCATGTTATGTAATGGAGGAGAAATTGCTTAGGAGAAATCTAAGTTTGATAAAGAGTGTAGCTGATTCTGCAGGAGTAGAGATAATATTGGCTTTCAAGGCTTTTGCCATGTGGAAATCATTTCCTATTTTCAGAGAATATATAAAGTATACTACTGCCAGTTCTGAATATGAAGCCAGATTGGCTTATGAGGAGTTTGGCAGTAGGGCTCATTCATATTCTCCAGCCTATACGGAGGATAATATTGAATCTTTCTTGAAGTATAGTAGTCATGTTACTTTTAATTCGATGTCTCAATTCAATAGATTTTATTCTTATGTGGAGAAATCGGATTATGATATATCGTGTGGAGTACGAATAAACCCTGAATATTCTGAGGTTGAGGTGGAATTGTATAATCCTTGTGCTCCTGGTACCCGATTTGGAGTTACTGCAGATATGTTGCCTGATGATTTGCCGAAAGGGATAGAAGGGTTTCATTGCCATTGCCATTGCGAATCTAGCTCTTATGAACTTGAAAGAACTCTTGCTCATATTGAGGAAAAGTTCTCTAAGTGGCTTCCTTGTATTAAATGGTTGAATCTTGGAGGTGGACATCTGATGACTAGGAATGATTATGATGTGAATCATCTGATAAAATTACTGAAGGGTATTAAAGAAAGATATCCTAATCTTCATATTATATTAGAACCAGGTTCTGCCTTTACGTGGCAGACTGGTCCCTTGGTTTCTAGCGTGGTTGATATTGTTGAAAATAAAGGTATTCGTACTGCTATTTTGGATGTAAGCTTCACGTGCCATATGCCTGATTGCCTTGAAATGCCTTATCAGCCAGTTGTAAGGGGGGCTGAGGCTTTACCTGATGAAGTGGTGAAAAATGCTTCTTTTGAAGATAATATATATCGTTTGGGAGGTAATAGCTGCTTGAGTGGAGATTATATGGGTAGTTGGAGGTTTGAGCACGAATTGTATGTGGGAGAAAGAATAGTTTTTGAGGATATGATACATTATACGATGGTCAAAACAAATATGTTTAATGGTATTCATCATCCTTCTATTGCAATTTTACATTTGAATGGCGAACTTGAGGTATTCAAAAAATTTGGATACGAAGATTACCGTGACAGAATGAGCTAATTTTTTTGATTTTTATATATGCTGGAAATCAAGTAGTTGGGAAAAAAGTTGAGAAAATCAGTGAAAAATAGCTTGAAAAGTTTGGTAGTTTGAAAAAATGCTGTACCTTTGCACTCGCAATCAGGAAATGAATAACGATTGCGAGTGATAATGCGGAAATAGCTCAGTTGGTAGAGCATAACCTTGCCAAGGTTAGGGTCGCGAGTTCGAGCCTCGTTTTCCGCTCAAAACAAATCAGACGGATTTGGTTGTTTTGCCCAGGTGGCGGAATGGTAGACGCGCACGTTTCAGGTGCGTGTGTCGAGAGGCATGCAGGTTCGAGTCCTGTTCTGGGCACAGCTTATTCTATCGGGTATGATTTGGAGGAATGGCGGAATTGGTAGACGCGCTACTTTGAGGGGGTAGTGACAGTTATGTCGTGTGAGTTCGAGTCTCATTTCCTTCACTTGCTAAATTGCGGAAATAGCTCAGTTGGTAGAGCATAACCTTGCCAAGGTTAGGGTCGCGAGTTCGAGTCTCGTTTTCCGCTCATAAAAAGAGAAATCGGTAATGGCTGATTTCTCTTTTTTATTTATATAATTTTGTTATGTTTGATTGTTATGTCTATATTTGCGTGCAATTTGAAAAATAAGACTTGACATGAAAACTTATGACATTTATTTCTCTGATGAAAATTCTTCTGATAATAAAGGGTTTCATCTGAAGACTATGGAAAAGGCTATTCATATGGCTGAGGATATGTTGGAAAAAGGAAATGCTTATACTGAAGATTATGCAGGAGGAGTTATATCTGTGGTAGACTCTGATGGTGAAACAGTATGGAGTCATCCCATTCCTTGATGTAGTATATAATGTTTGATTTTAATTAAAATATAATTTATGTTCTCTGGAATTGTAGAAGAATACGCTGAAGTGGTTGGCGTTGTAAAAGAGCAGGAAAATCTTCACTTGACTTTGAAGTGTTCATTTGTGGATGAATTGAAGATAGATCAGAGCGTTTCTCATAATGGCGTATGTCTTACAGTTGTAAACATCAAAGATGGTACTTATACTGTGACAGCTATGAGGGAAACTATAGAACGTTCTAATATAGGTCTACTAAAAGTAGGTGACAAGGTGAATGTAGAAAGAAGTATGATGATGAACGGTCGTCTTGATGGGCATATTGTTCAAGGGCATGTTGATCAGACTGCTGAATGTGTAGCCATTGATGATGCTGATGGCAGCTGGTATTTTACTTTTAAATACAAGTTTGATAAGGAAATGGCTGAGCGCGGTTATTTTACGGTTGATAAAGGTTCGGTAACGATAAATGGGGTGAGCCTAACAGTATGTAATCCAACTGAAGACTCTTTTCAGGTTGCCATCATACCTTACACATATGAGCATACAAATTTTCATACGTTTAGGGTAGGTAGCATTGTGAATATTGAGTTTGATATAATAGGCAAGTATCTTAGTAGAATGATGCATCTTACTTCAAAATAAATTTACATTGAATATTATTGCGTGTTTGTCCACATTTAATAGATGAGGCAAACACGCATTTTTTGTATCATATCATAAAATATATTATTATTTAGATTATTCTCGTAATTTTCTGTATTTTTGTATCGTTTTGTTCGCTTCTTAGATTGTGAGATTATTTTTTTGAAGTGGATTGTGAATAGATAATGTAAAAACGAAGAACTCTTATGAGAAAAACATTTATCATAGTATTGTGGGCATTACTTTTGATTGGTATTGCATCGGTGTATTTTGTGTTTTCTGCTATTTCTGATGGAAAGATAGGGTATGTACCACCTATTGAAGAACTAGAGAACCCAAACTTGAAATTTGCTACTCAGGTAATATCGGATGATGGTGTAGTACTTGGTACTTGGTCGTTGAGTAAGGAAAACAGATTGTATGTAGGTTATGAGGATCTTTCTCCTAATCTGGTTAAGGCGCTTGTTGCAACCGAAGATGTTAGATTTAGCGAGCATTCTGGCGTGGATGCAAGGGCTTTCTTTCGTGCATTGATAAAAAGAGGTATATTGATGCAGAAAAATGCTGGTGGTGGAAGTACTATCACTCAGCAGTTGGCAAAGCAATTTTATTCTCCTACTGCCGATGATGTTATGGAAAGACTGCTTCAGAAACCTATTGAATGGGTTATAGCTGTAAAATTGGAGAGATATTACACTAAAGAAGAAATTCTGACTATGTATCTTAACAAGTTTGATTTCTTGAATAATGCAGTAGGAATAAAGACGGCTGCCCGTACATATTTTTCTAAAGAGCCTAAGACTCTTAGCGTAGAAGAGGCGGCTACACTTATAGGAATGTGTAAGAATCCATCTTTGTATAACCCTCGCAGGTTCAATGAACGTACAAGAGGACGTAGAAATGTAGTGTTGGAACAAATGCGTAAGGCTGGTTATCTTACTAAGGCTGAAACTGACTCGTTGAAAGCTTTGCCTTTGGTGTTGAAATATCAGCCGGTTGATCATAAAGATGGTTTGGCTACTTATTTCCGTGAGTATCTTCGTGGGGTAATGAATGCTCCAGAACCAAAGAAGAAAAATTATCGTGGCTGGCAGATGCAGAAGTTTTATGAAGATTCGATAGCATGGGCTACGAATCCTCTTTTTGGATGGTGTTCTAAGAATAAGAAGAAGGATGGCTCTAATTATAACTTGTATACTGACGGTCTTAAAATTTATACTACGATAAATTCTCGCATGCAACAATATGCTGAAGAAACTGTACATGAACATGTGGCAGAATATCTTCAGCCTCGTTTCTTTAAAGAAAAGAAAGGAAGAAAGACGGCTCCATATACCAACCAGCTCAAACAGGAAGAGGTTGATGCTATATTGAATCGTTCGATACGTCAGAGCGAAAGGCGTAGGGTGATGAAACTTGCGGGATATTCTGATGCTGAAATAATGAAGGCCTTCAATACTAAAAGGGAAATGACTGTATTCACTTATGATGGAGATAAGGATACGATTATGACGCCTCTTGACTCAATAAAATATTACAAGCACTTCTTGCGTGTCGGATTTATGTCAATGGATCCGATAACAGGTTATGTAAAGGCTTATGTCGGTGGTCCGAATTATGACAATTTCCAGTATGATATGGTTATGGTGGGCAGACGCCAGGTTGGTTCTACTATAAAGCCTTATCTTTATTCTTTGGCTATGGAGAATGGATTTTCTCCGTGTGATGAAACTAAGAATGTAGCAGGAACTTATTTTGATGAGAATGGCAAAGCATGGTCTCCTCGTAATAGTTCTAAGAAACATTATGGTGAAACGGTGACATTGAAATGGGGGTTGGCCAACTCTAATAACTGGATTTCTGCTTATGTAATGAGTAAACTGAATCCTTATGAATTGGTTAGGCTGATACATTCTTTTGGAGTGCTGAACAAGGAAATTCAACCTACCATATCTTTATGTCTTGGACCATGTGAAATTTCTGTGGGTGAGATGGTTAGCGCTTATACAGCTTTTGTCAATAAAGGTATACGTACAGCACCTTTGTTTGTAACGCGCATAGAAGATAATGAAGGCAATATAATTGCAACATTCTCTCCACAGGTAAATGAAGTGATAAGTGAAAGTAGTGCTTATAAGATGCTCGTGATGCTTCGTGCTGTAATCAATGAAGGAACGGGTGGTCGTGTTAGACGTTTGTATAATATAACTGCCGATATGGGAGGTAAGACAGGAACTACAAATAATAATTCAGATGGTTGGTTTATGGGATTTATACCAAATCTGGTTTCAGGTTGTTGGGTTGGAGGAGAAGAACGTGATATCCATTTTGACCGTATGGCCGATGGACAGGGTGCCTCAATGGCTCTTCCTATATGGAGCTTGTATATGAATAAAGTTTATGCGGATAAGGAATTGGGATATAGTCAGAAAGATTCGTTTGATATTCCTGATGGCTTTGATCCTTGTAAAGATAAACTGCTTGAACTGGATGAGGAAAATACAAGTCGTCTTGATGATTTATTCTTCCAATAATATTAAACAATAAGTTTTTTTGTAAAAATGGGATACGGAAAATGGATAGGTGGTCTTATGGGTTTTATGACTATGGGACCTTTGGGAGCTTTGGCTGGTTTTGCTATCGGCTCTCTTTTTGACAATACGAATAATTTGCAGTATGATCAAGATCAGATATATGGTGAGGATAGCCAAAGTGTAAACAGAGGACAAAGAAACAGTTTCCTTTTTTCTATGCTTGTCATGGCTTCGTATATAATACGTGCAGATGGGAAGATAATGCATAGTGAGATGGAGTTTGTAAGAGATTTCCTTCGTCATAATTTTGGTGAAAGTGCAGTAACCGAAGGAGAACAAATCCTTCTCAATTTGTTTGAGCAAAGAAAACACATGGATAGTGTCAACCCTTTGGCATTTAAGAATACTATAAATCAGTGTGGTGCTCAGATTGCTTCTAACCTTTCATATGAAGAAAGACTTCAGCTACTTAGCTTTTTGGCGCAGATAGCAAAAAGTGACGGATATGTTTGTAGCGAGGAGATAGAAGCGTTAAAGGAAGTAGCTATTGCAATGGGATTGTCTCATCAAGAGGTTAATTCTATGCTTAATTTGAGAGGAACTTCACTTGATGAGGCTTATAAGGTACTTGAAATCGGTCCTGACGCTACAGATGAAGAAGTAAAAATAGCATATAAGAAAATGGCACTTAAGCACCATCCCGATAGAGTTGCAACATTGGGAGATGATATTCGTAAGGCAGCCGAAGAAAAATTCCAGGATATAAATAATGCTAAGGAACGTATATATAAGGCAAGGGGAATAAAATAGTTTTGATTTTTTTAGTAAAATCTATATTGTTTGTATAGTGCAGATAGCAAAAATACCATATTTATGGTGCTTTATATGCAATTAAATATAATAATGTATAGAAATATGAGATTTTTATCTAAAAAAAACATGAGTAATTATTGTGTTTAAAAAGAAATCATTACTTTTGCATCATAAATTAAAGTAGGAAACTACTTGTTATATTTAGATATTGAAAGAGTTTTAAACTTGATTATAAAACCATTAAAAATTAAAACAAAATGATTAAAGTAGGTATTAACGGTTTCGGTCGTATTGGCCGTTTTGTATTCCGTGCAGCTCAGAACAGAAACGATATTCAGATCGTAGGTATTAACGACTTGTGTCCAGTTGATTACTTGGCATATATGTTGAAATATGATACAATGCACGGTCAGTTCAACGGTACTATCGAAGCTGACGTTGAAAACAGCAAATTGATCGTTAACGGTAATGAAATCCGTGTAACAGCAGAAAGAAACCCAGCTGACTTGAAATGGGATGCAGTAGGTGCTGAATACGTAGTAGAATCTACTGGTTTGTTCTTGACTAAAGAAAAAGCTCAGGCTCACATTGAAGCTGGTGCTAAATATGTTGTAATGTCTGCTCCTTCTAAAGACGATACTCCTATGTTCGTTTGCGGTGTAAACGAAAAAACTTATGTTAAAGGTACTCAGTTCGTTTCTAACGCTTCTTGTACTACTAACTGCTTGGCTCCTATCGCTAAGGTTTTGAATGACAAATGGGGTATCACTGATGGTTTGATGACTACAGTTCACTCTACAACTGCTACTCAGAAAACAGTTGACGGTCCTTCAATGAAAGACTGGAGAGGTGGTCGTGCTGCTGCAGGTAACATCATTCCTTCTTCTACAGGTGCTGCTAAGGCTGTAGGTAAAGTTATCCCTGAATTGAACGGTAAATTGACAGGTATGTCAATGCGTGTTCCTACTTTGGACGTTTCAGTTGTTGACTTGACAGTTAACTTGGCTAAACCAGCTACTTATGCTGAAATCTGTGCTGCAATGAAGGAAGCTTCAGAAGGTGAATTGGCTGGCGTTTTGGGTTACACTGAAGATGCAGTTGTTTCTTCTGATTTCTTGGGTGATACTCGTACATCTATCTTCGATGCTAAAGCTGGTATCGCTTTGACTGATACTTTCGTTAAAGTTGTTTCTTGGTATGACAACGAAATCGGTTACTCTAACAAAGTATTGGATTTGATCGCTCACATGGCTTCTGTAAACTGCTAATCAGTACATTTACCATATAGCGAAAGCCGTCTTGATTTTTCAGGACGGCTTTTTTATTATTATACCTTGGTCTTTTGTTTAAATATGGAATTTAATTCTTGTAGCATTTTGTTGATACTAAAACTTATTGATGTGAAATAGTTAAATAATTATTACATATGGGGGTAATATATTTTAACACTAGTTTTAGCTATATTTTCTTGATATAATAAGGATTATTTTAAATTAATCGTAACTTTACGAACTATAATAATGTTTTTTCTGATAAGATGAGATTACATAATTCATTTACTATTCTTAATAGTAAGATTTTTTTATAATAAATCATTGTCTTTAGTAACAATAGTTCGTTAAAAATTAGCCTGGCTTAAGCGGCTCTGGCAGTAAATAAAATGAGTTCTTTGAAAAGTTTGTCA
>JAHHQV010000075.1 GCA_020026175.1 Phocaeicola sp.
ATAACTTTTATGCAAAATATAGATTGATGTCCCCCATGTTTATCGGGTGAGCCGAAATAGGTGGACTTGATTTCCACTTAAAAACAAGTCCACCTAATTGGGTTGTATTTCACTGATTCTCTGCGTTTTGCATAAAACAAACTCTTTTCAAAACATGTATTTTTACACCATCAAAAAAAGAAGAGTATGACAATGCTTTTTAAAGACAACAAAAGTAGCATACAAAAAAAAGACGCTCATCGCAAGCGCCTTTTTTTGTTTGTATACCTTTAAATTTGAAGAATCTATAATTATCATTATCTAATTGATAAAAAAAACAACCATCCTCCTATAATATACATCCTATTATCAGTTTCTTGGCTTTATATCCAATTTTACAGGATGAATCATATTTTCCGGACTCAGAATAGTATCAAGCTCCTCTTTACTCAATATACCATGATCAAGAACAAGTTGATATACGCTTTTTCCTGTTTCGAGAGCTTCCTTGGCTATCTTTGTCGAATTCTTATAACCGATAATAGGATTCAATGCAGTAACCACGCCTATACTGTTATGAACTTCTTCGATACAATGCGCTTCATTTGCTGTTATACCATCAACACAAAGAGTACGCAACGTGTCAAAACCATTCATAAGTAAATCAGCCGATTCGAAACAGCATTGTGCCATTACAGGCTCCATTGCGTTCAGTTCCATCTGAGCAGCCTCGCCTGCCATAGTCACACAGAGTTCATTACCCATAACCTTAAAGGCTATCTGATTCATCACTTCCGGAATTACAGGATTGACCTTTCCAGGCATAATGGAAGAACCTGGCTGCATAGCAGGAAGATTAAATTCCCCCAATCCACATCGAGGTCCACTGGCCAGCAGACGGAGGTCATTACAGATTTTATTCATCTTTACAGCCACTCTCTTCATGGCAGAGGCATAACCTACAAGACATGACGTATCAGAAGTGGCACCAACCAAATCGGATGATAACTTTATATTCCATCCTGTTATTTTACACAATGCATCTACACACTTTTCTGCATAACCAGGCTCTGCACATATACCGGTACCTATAGCTGTTGCTCCCATATTGACTGTAAGGAAATCTTGTGCCGCATAGTCCAGATGAGATATTTCATCCTGCAAGATACTTGCAAAACCATTGAAAGTCTGTCCCAATGTCATAGGAACAGCATCCTCCAATTGAGTACGTCCCATCTTAATGATATGTGCAAATTCTTGTCCTTTTTTTCTGAACGAATCAATCAGAGACTCTAAATGAGATTTCAGCTTTATATGAGTAGCATACATACCAAGATGAATAGCCGTAGGATAAGCATCATTTGTGGACTGAGAACGGTTTACATGATCGTTTGGAGAACAATACATGTATTGGCCTCTCTCATGTCCCATTATCTCCAAAGCACGATTGGCTATCACCTCATTGGCATTCATATTAGTTGTAGTACCCGCACCACCTTGAATCATATCTACAGGAAACTGCTCATAGAAATTGCCTTCAATAATTTCCTTGCAAGCCTGAATTATAGCACTATATTGTTCGTCTGTAAGAAGTCCCAACTGATGATTTGCCTCAGCTGCCCCCATCTTTGTCATAGCCAAACCATTTATAAACAAAGGGTACTCATTCAAATGAAATTTGCTGATTACAAAATTCTCTATTCCTCTTAAAGTCTGTACTCCATATAGAACATCCGATGGAATTTCGCGTGTACCAATCAAATCACTTTCTGTACGTGTTTTTACTGATTTATTCATATTAATCTCCTTTATTTGTTTTTAATACAATAACAAAGATATAAAGCTTGTATGACATTTTGAAACTAGAACAACGTTTTATAGTTTAAATATTATTAAAACAAAGGGAGAATTATATTTACATAACTGCATATATCATGTCATTTTGATATCATTCTAGAAGTAGCAATGTCAATATACTATAAAAAGAGCAGATAGAAACATTCCTATCTGCTCTTTCTTTATATACGAATGATATTCTTACATTATTAAAATATCAAAATCATAAGCAAAATCATTGCTTCAACTTTTATCCTTCAATATCCTTACAGTTTTCCTGTAGTTCTTGCTAGCTTCTTTTGCCAACTCCTGCATATCAACAGCCTTGTCATTCTCATCGACAATTTCAACTCCCAACATGGTTTCTATCACATCCTCCATTGTCACTATGCCTCTCATACAACCATAATCATCCTGAATTACAGATATATGTTCTTTATTTTCGAGCATCTTTTCCCAAATCAATGATACTGATTCATTTTCATTAAAATAAAGTATAGGACGAATTATATTTTTCAGAGTTTCGTTAAAATTATCTTCTGAAATTTTGGCCAGCACCGAAGAACGAAGTATATACCCTGTTATTATTTCATCATTATCCTTATATACAGGTATTCTAGAATATGTATTATACGACTTGTTATCGAAAAAATCCTTCATAGTCATATCTTCTTGTGCCATTGACACGACAAGACTAGGAGTCATGATTTCTTTTGCAACAATCTTCTCCAATTTGAGAAAATTCTGTATTATAGAACTCTCCTTTGCCTTGAATACTCCCTCTTCAGCTCCAACATTTACCATAGCCGAGACCTCTTCTCTACTTACAGAAACCTGATGAGAACTGGATGAAAATACTTTAGTTATAAATTCGGACAAAATGACCAAAGGGTAAGTAATGACTATAAGTACATAAATAATCTTGGTTGAAGGTATACACATGCTTCTCCAATATGTAGCACCTATTGTCTTAGGAATAATCTCGGACAAAACGAGTATCAACAATGTAAGAACACCTGATATTATACCGAAATACTCTTCGCCGAAAATCTTCACCGACTCAGAACCTACACCTGCAGCACCAATCGTATGGGCAATGGTGTTAAGAGACAATATGGCTGCAACTGGTCTGTCAATATTCGACTTGTATTTTTTAAGACGTTTTGCTGTTTTACTACCTTCTTTTTCTTTCATTGTAATGAAAGAAACAGGAGTGGAAAGAAGTACAGCCTCGAGAACGGAACACAAAAAAGAAAGTGACAATGCACCTATTAAATACAATAGAATTAGTAACATGATTATTGATTATGTTAAAAAAAATGAAAGTTATAATATTAATATACAGATAAATATAAAGCTATCAATCCTGTGCTATAAACAAACATATAGCTATTCATTATATACACAATAAAAATCATGAGAAAACAATACTATTAAACCCATAGATAAGAAACGGGAATATACTGATAGATTATAGGTCATGTCATGCAAATGAGCACAACAAAACAAAGACTTCTCGGCCGGAGGTTCGTCCGGAATGTTTGAATTTCCAATTTTAGACTCCAATTATGATTACATTTTAAATTTATAGCAACAAATATATTAAAAAAAGTAAGACTTAAAAAATTTAATAAAGAAACGATCTTCTTTTAAATCAAAATAAATTCTAATTAACAAATATTGCATTTCAATTCTTTCTAGTAGACAGAAATACACCTATCATAACCAAAGAGACCCCAACAACAGCATATATCGTCAAAGTTTCATCTAAAACAATCGAAGAGACTATTGTAGTGAATAAAGGATTAAGATACAGATAATTTGAAGACATTATTGTACCAAGCCGCATCAAGACAATGCTCCAAACAGCAAAACATACCAATGATGCAAGAATACTCAAGAATAATAAATTAATCAATATTTCAGTATTCATAAAATCTTCTAAAGGAAAAGAAAAAGGACGAAAGGCAAATACAGGCAAAATGGACAATGCACCATAAAAGAACACTTTTCGTGTTATAAATATAGAATTGTACTTTTTTGACAGGCTGTTGATTATCAGACTATAAAACGACCATGATAAAGCAGCTAAAAGTGTCAAAAAATCTCCTATAGGAGAAAGTTTCAGTATCACACTTCCATTGAATACGAGTAGAGATACCCCTAAAAGAGCAACCACAGAACCTAAGGCCCAATCTCTGTTTATCTTTTCCCCATTTTTAGCTAAAAGCGACAGACCTGTAGTCAACATGGGAGTAGCACATATTATAAAAGCAACATTCGTGGTTTGAGTAAACTCCAAAGCTGTGTTTTCTGTAAAGAAATATAAAGCTCCACCAGTCAAACCTGCAAGAAACAGCATAATCTCATCTTTAAGATTGTCAGCAAACAATCTTTTGGAAGAGAAAAAGCAAATGCCAATATAAGCTATCGTAAATCTCAAGAAAAAGATTTCATGAGGAGCAAGCCCGTTGTTTATAAGAAGTTTTGTAGATATAAAGGTAGTACCCCATATAGCAACTGTGAGGACTGCAATAATATGATATTTTAAATTTATAGAATCTGCCATATGATAAAAAAAATAAGAACGGTGCAAATTTAGCATTTATCCTGCATACAAGAATCATCGTACTTCAAATTCATAACATGCTTTTTATATAACATGGTTTTTTAGCTATAGTCTCAATAAAATTATTATTTTTGCAAAAAGAAACAGGCTAAAATAGAAACAAACAATAAATATGGCACAAAATTCACGTCAAATACAGTCACAAACCCAACAGCAGGTACAGACTTTGTCACCACAACAAGTATTGTTGGTCAAACTGCTAGAACTCCCTACTGTGGAGCTCGAAGAACGTGTACACGCTGAAATTCTCGATAACCCTGCCTTGGAAGAAGGAAAAGAAGCTTCAGACAATATGGAAAGACAGGATGATTTTACCGAAGATACAGAATCCGGCTATGACTCGAATGAAGACATATCGCTGGGAGACTACATTAATGAAGATGATATTCCAGACTATAAACTGCAAGAGAACAATCGTTCTGCATTAGACAGACCCGAAGAGATACCTCTTTCGGACAACACTTCTTTCTATGAAACGCTAAAGGAACAACTTGATATGCAGAATATTACAGAAAAGGAAAAGGAACTGTGCGAATACATAATCGGATCTCTGGACGATGACGGCCTGCTAAGAAAGACTACTGAATCTATAATAGATGAACTTGCTATATATCAAGGGATCAACGCATCGGAAGAAGAACTGGAACATGCCATTTCTGTAATACAAGACTTCGATCCTGCCGGAATAGGAGCCAGAAGTCTGCAAGAATGTCTGCTCATACAAATAAAAAGAAAAGAATATTCTCCTCTAAAGAAAATTGAATATGATATAATAAACTTGTATTGTGACGATTTCACTAAAAAGAACAAGGAAAAAATAATTCAAAAGCTTGACATTACAGAAGAAGAATACAATGGAGCCTTGGCAGAACTTATAAAACTAAACCCTCGCCCTGGTAGTTCTATGGGAGAAACTATAGGAAAAAACATCCATCATATAATCCCAGATTTCATAGTTGACACAGAAGATGACGGAAATATAATATTAAGCCTCAACAACCAGAATGTGCCAGAACTGAGACTGAGCAGAAGTTTCACCGACATGCTTGAAGAACAGACCAAAAACAAGAACAATCAATCGAAAGAATCGAAAGATGCATTCATGTTTCTAAAACAAAAGGTAGACGCTGCACAAAATTTCATAAATGCAGTGAAACAACGCCAAAACACTCTGTTGAACACCATGCAGGCTATAATAGATATACAACGCCTATTTTTTCAGGAAGGAGATGAAATTCTTCTAAAACCAATGATACTTAAAGATGTGGCCGAAAGGGCAAAACTTGACATATCTACAGTGTCAAGAGTAAGCAATAGCAAATATGTTCAAACCAACTACGGTATATTTTCACTAAAATTCTTTTTCAGTGACGGATATACCACAGAAAATGGAGAAGAACTTTCTGTAAGAGAAATAAAAAGGATTCTAAAGGAACTTGTTGATAAAGAAGATAAGCAAAAGCCTCTTACCGATGATGAACTTAAAGATATGCTAAACGAGAAAGGATATCCTATTGCAAGAAGAACTGTAGCCAAATACAGAATGCAACTTGACATACCTATTGCAAGATTAAGAAGATAAACAGATATGGAAGAAAACAATATACCGGAAGAACTTACATACAAGGAAAGTTCGAACAAACATATAGAGAAAAAAGATATAATATACTACATATCATATATTGTATCTGTCATATTCACGCCCTTTATGGTGCCATTCGTAGCATTTCTAATGATCTTTCTATTCACTTATCTGAATATAATGCCTATATCATACAAATTATCTGTTTTGCTACTTGTATATTGTTTCACCATATTATTCCCTATGCTTGGAATTTATATTTTCCAAAAGATAAACGGATGGGGAATAAAAGAACTAAAACACAGAGAGAAAAGATTCATTCCTTACGGACTTACAATATTAAGCTATGCGGGATGCCTCATCACAATGTATAAAATACATATTCCAAGATATATGAGCGGCATAATCTTGGCTGTTCTTATATGTATGGTCATCTGTACTATAATAAACATATGGTTCAAGATAAGTACCCATGCAGCCAGTGGCGGAATGATGGTGGGAGGATTGCTTTCGTATAGTTTTCTGTTTCAATTCAATCCTATAGGATGGTTATCTGTATTCATACTTCTATCAGGAATGTTATGTTCCGCCAGAATTATACTACGACAACATAGCATTATGGAAGTTTTTGGAGGATTTATCATAGGATTGTTTTGTGGTATCACAGGAATTTTGTTTATTTGAATCAACTTATTTTATAAAAACCTTAAAAAATTACAACCATGAATTTTCCAACTAATGTAAAGTACACAAACGAACATGAATGGATTCGTTTTGAAGGAGAAGAAGCTTTTGTAGGTATAACAGACTATGCCCAGACACAATTGGGAGACATTGTTTTTGTGGATGTGCCTACAGAAGGAGAAACGCTAGAAAAAGGAGAGACCTTTGGAAGTATAGAAGTGGTTAAAACCGTATCCGACTTATTTCTTCCTGTAAGTGGAAAGATTATTGAAGTAAATCAGAAACTGGAAGAAAATCCTGAACTTGTAAATTCGGATCCATACGGTAAAGGATGGATAATAAAGATAAAGCCAACAAATGCTGGTGAAGCAGACGAACTGCTTGATGCGGAAGCCTACAAGCAACTTATAAACGAATAATCACACTTCCCCTGAGGCTTGATTAAAAATCAGAAACTCAAAACAAAATAAACCAGAAAAAGAATGAAACCAATTGTTAGTATTATTATGGGCAGTACGTCCGACCTTCCAGTTATGGAAAAAGCAGCCAAATTATTAGACGAGATGCAAGTTCCTTTTGAAATCAATGCACTTTCTGCACACCGTACTCCTGCAGAAGTAGAATCATTTGCAAAAGGAGCTGCAGAACGTGGGCTTAAAGTCATTATAGCAGCAGCTGGAATGGCAGCAGCTCTACCTGGAGTCATTGCTGCAAATACAACACTCCCTGTAATAGGCGTTCCTGTAAAAGGTTCTGTTCTTGATGGAGTTGACGCTCTTTATTCTATCATCCAGATGCCTCCAGGAATCCCTGTTGCAACAGTTGCCATAAACGGAGCTATGAATGCTGCCATACTTGCAGTACAGATTCTATCATTGTCTGACCCTGAACTTGCAGCTAAATTTGCAAACTACAAAGAAGGCTTGAAGAATAAAATCGTTAAAGCCAATGAAGAACTGAAAAACGTTAAATTCGCTTATAAGACAAACTAATGGATTACTTCAATTATTCACGCCGAAAGGTTAATGAGGTATATGTTGGCGCCACTCCTATGGGTGGCGCTAATCCTATACGCATACAGAGTATGACAAATACTGTCACAATGGACACTGATGCTTGCGTAGAACAAATAAAACGTATCGTCGATGCAGGTGGAGAGTATGTCCGTCTTACAACTCAAGGTATGCGTGAAGCCGAAAATCTCAAAAACATAAACATCAGCCTACGCTCACAAGGCTACAACACACCTCTTGTTGCAGATATACATTTCAACCCCAACGTTGCAGATGTTGCAGCTCTATATGCAGAGAAAGTAAGAATCAACCCTGGAAATTATGTTGATGCTGCACGTACTTTCAAGAAACTTGAATATACTGATGAAGAATATGCACTGGAAATACAAAAGATAAGAGACAGATTCATCCCATTCCTCAACATATGCAAAGAGAATAATACAGCAATACGTATAGGCGTAAATCACGGCTCTCTTTCTGATAGAATCATGTCAAGATACGGAGATACTCCCGAAGGCATGGTTGAATCGTGTATGGAGTTTCTACATATCTGTGTAGACGAAAATTTCACAAATGTAGTTATCTCCATCAAGGCTTCGAATACTGTAGTAATGGTAAAGACCGTGCGACTGCTCGTAGAACAAATGGAAAAGGAGAACATGGCATTCCCACTACACTTGGGTGTCACTGAGGCTGGAGACGGTGAAGACGGAAGAATAAAATCGGCATTAGGTATAGGTGCCCTTCTTTCTGACGGACTTGGAGATACAATACGTGTTTCACTTAGCGAAGCACCGGAAAAAGAAATTCCCATTGCAAAGAAACTTGTAGACTATATAAAGAAAAGAGAAAACCACCCTTATATACCTGGTGCCGAGAGCAAGGATTTTTGCTACACAAATCCTGCAAGACGTGAAACCAATGCTGTAGGAAATATAGGAGGAGACAATCTTCCTGTTGTCGTTTCTGTACGTCTTGAAAATAATATGGAAATAAACGAACAATTAAAGCCTGACTATATATATTGCGGTCAGAATCTTCCAGATAACAGACGAAGCGACATAGGATACATTGTAGATGCAAATGTATGGAACGGAGAAACTGGAGTATTTCCTGCATTCAACTCCCAACAAATAATAAACCTTCATCATGTAAATGCTGAGATAAAATTCCTTTTCATCAGTTATATGGCACTGAACGAGGAAGCCGTTGCCTGTCTTAAACTTCATCCAGAAGTAGTGATTGTAGCACAAAGCTGCCACCCTAACAGACTGGGAGAATACAGAGGGTTAGTACACCAGATGAATAATCAAGGGCTCAAGAATCCTGTCATCTTCTTTCAAATGTATGAAGAAGATACTTTAGAAGACCTTCAGATAAAGTCAGCCACTGATATGGGTGCATTAATATTTGACGGACTTACAGATGGTATATTACTATACAATAACTCATCTACCATTCCTGTTACAAAGCTTGATGAAACAACTTTCGGAATACTTCAGGCTGGAAGAATACGTACCTCAAAGACTGAATACATATCGTGTCCGGGTTGTGGAAGAACACTTTATAATCTGGAAACCACAATAGCACGCATAAAAGAAGCTACTTCACATCTCAAAGGACTTAAGATTGGTATTATGGGATGTATTGTCAATGGTCCGGGTGAAATGGCAGATGCCGACTACGGATATGTAGGTGCAGGAAGAGGTAAAATAAGCCTTTACAAGAAAAAAGAATGTATTGAAAAAAACATTCCAGAAGAACAGGCTGTTGAAAAACTTATAGAACTGATAAAAGCCAATGGCGACTATAATGAATTATTACTGTCCGCTAAACCATAAAAAGGTGAGTCCAACTTTCTGAAAGGCAGA
>JAHHQV010000076.1 GCA_020026175.1 Phocaeicola sp.
AAGCCGCCTGTAACACCCAAACCTATGCCTCCAAGCCTGGCACCAAGAATTATTGCGCCAAGTACAATCATAAACTGAAGAAATAACATATAATTTTTTAATGGATTTATATTTCTATATAAGACCTTTCAATATTATGGCTGCAAAGTTAATAAAAATCCGCCTTACAACCATAACTACAAGTTATAAGGCACTATCAAAAAAAAATAAACGGTAAACAGAATATAATAACCATTATTCCATTTACCGTTCATATAATCAACATTACAATATAATCTAATCTTCCTATACATAAAGACCGACCTTCATCAGCACAGATGCCATCTCATATAGTCTGATAATCTTATTTAACCTTATTCGATTTTGTCTTTGCCTTAGCTTCCTTTTTATCTGATTTTGCTGTTCTACATTTTTTTTCAGCAGCAGCAAGTTTCTTCTGTAGAGTTTCCACTTCAACACTAAGCTGAACCAATTCCTCTCCCTGATTCTTGATTGTAGTAAGCAAAGAGCTCAATTCTTCATTATCCATATCTACAGGATATAGAGAGTTTACACGATTAATGAAGTCACCCAATATATTCATGTAGTTGGTAAAAGCGTCAAAAGGAGAATCATAAATGCCTAAATCCAAAGATATACCAGAGTCTTTGGTTGCCATGAATCTGAAATTATTACTAGCCTGAAGGTAATCCCAATCCTGTTTGATTCTCTTGTCCTGGCATAAATAAACTCGTTCAGCCACACTGTAAAGCTTATTGAAAGCCTCTCTTTGCATCACATTACCAAGCCAAGGACTAATATCTCTTTCTTCATCTGTCCATGACATCGGATAAGGCACATCCATGCAATCCACCGATTTCAGCTTGCCTACAATTTCTGAAGGAGTAGAGAATACAATACCCTTCTGTTTTGCACATTCAGGCAATGCCTTGATAAAGTCAAGTATATTTGAAGACAAAGGCTGATAATAACCTATTGCAGACAATTCCATAAACAGATTTATCACCTGTTCATTTTCAGGAATAGAATCAATCCATCCCATATACTTATCAGCAAACAACGGATATTCACACCATTCGCTATTAGAAAAACGCAAACTGATATCATCAGAAAGTTTATAGTCCCTCATCAGAAGTTTCAAGTCAGGATTATCTACACAATGATACAGACAGTGGGGACTCTTCCATCCAAGAACGTGTTTTGCACCTTCTATAAGCATACCTTTGAATCCCATACCAGCCACTACAGACCCTATTTCATTGTCATAAATCAAGCTTGAGTTACGGAACACTTTAGGCTCTTGTCCGAAGTAATCTTTTATCTTCACCCTCATTCTTTCCACTTCTTCCTTGAAGCAGTCTTCATTAGCCAACGAAGAAAGACCGTGAGAATAAGGTTCACACAAGAACTCACAACATCCCGTACGGTTCAGTTCATGAAGCAATTCTATCACAACAGGTGCATATATTTCCAATTGTTCAAGAGCTACCCCCGAAATGGAAAGAGCAACCTTGAAAGCACCTTCATTTGCTTTTGCCATTTCTATCAATGTGGTCAAAGCAGGAATATATGAACGTTCTGCAATTTCATTAATGCCTTGTTCGTTTGCAAAATCATCATAATAGTAATGATCTGAACCTATCTCGAAGAAACGATAACGTTTCAAATGTATTATTTGATGAATCTCAAAATATAAACAGATTGTTTTCATATTAACTTTAGATCTAACATGTTTTACTTATAATAATTTTTAAGGACTTCTTCGTATAAAGAACGAACTCTCAGTCCTACTTTCTCCCATACTATACCGTCGACTTCTCTTTTCCCTTCGTCACGCAAGTAATCGTACAGCGAATTGTTGGTACATATAGAATATATAGCATCTGCCATTGCATGTATATCCCAATAGTCGGTTTTTATACATTTGCTCAATATTTCAGCACAACCTGACTGTTTTGATATAATAGTAGGCACACTACACTGCATAGCTTCCAGTGGAGAAATTCCAAACGGCTCGGACACAGAAGGCATTATATACACATCACTTGCCTTTAGCACCTCATATACCTGTTTCCCTTTCATGAATCCAGGAAAATGGAAACGGTCAGCAATACCTCTTTCTGCCGCCAGTCTTATCATGGCCTCCATCATATCACCACTTCCGGCCATAACAAAACGTATGTTGCTGGCTTTCTTCAAAACCATAGCAGCAGCCTCTACAAAATATTCAGGTCCTTTCTGCATTGTAAGTCGTCCAAGGAAAGTGACCACCTTCTCCTTAGGTAGTTTCTTTGGAACGATCTCCTGAATTTCCTTTGACAAAGGAGATACAGCATTATGTACAGTAAAACATTTCTTTGGATCTTGATAATATTTACTTATTACAGTCTGACGTGTCAGTTCACTCACACACATTATACAGTCTGCATGGTCCATTCCATTTTTCTCTATAGCATATACAGTAGGATTGACATTACCCCTGCTTCTATCGAAGTCTGTAGCATGAACGTGTATCACGAGAGGCTTTCCAGAAACCTGTTTTGCATGTATTCCTGCCGGATACGTCAGCCAGTCATGAGAGTGTATTATATCAAATTCCTGCTGTCGCGCCACGACACCGGCAACTATAGAATAATTGTTTATCTCTTCATGAAGATTATCCGGGTATCTGCCCGAAAACTCCATACATCCCAAATCATTTGTATGCATGTAATTGAAATCAGCATAGATATGCTCTCTCATATCGTAATACAGTTGAGGATTCATATAATTACCCACCCTACTGTTTACATAGTCCCAATTAACATCACGCCAAACGATAGGAACACTGTTCATTCCTATTATTTTCAGAAAACTCTGGTCTTCGTCACCCCAAGGCTTAGGGATACAGAATGTGATATCCATATCTTCCTGGGCAGACATACCTTTAGTCAGACCATAACTGGCCGTTCCAAGACCTCCAAGAATATGAGGAGGAAATTCCCATCCAAACATTAAAACTTTCATAGCGATCCTCCTTTTTTACTGATTTTCAAATTTATCCAACAAATATAATCCTCGCATAATTCCAGCCACATTCATGGCAAAAGAAACTGCTCCTCTACCTTTAAACGGAGGATTACCATCGAATAATTCCGGTATAGTACCAAGACAATGAATTGTCATTTCATCCTCATAGCTTACCATTTGTCTCCACAAGAAAGATACCGCACTTCTTTTATATATTCGAAGATAAGCTTCCATATAAAAACCTTCAAGCCAAGGCCAAGCCGTACCCTGATGATATGCATAGTCTCTCTGAATCTGCGGTCCCACATAATTTGGATTATATCCACCACTCTTCGGACTCAAAGAACGAAGTCCCTTTGGAGTAAGAAGTTCTTTGGTTACAATATCAACGATCCCTTTCTTCTGCTTCGAGTCAAGAGGAGAATAATCAAAGGCTGCCGAGAATATCATATTAGGCCGAACGCTCCAATCCATCATATTCGAATCTACAAAATCAAGAAGGTAACCATATTCATTCAAGAATGTATCCACAAATGATTTCCCCGCTATTTCTGCAACTGACTTAAACTTGTCCGAAAGATCTGTATGTCCCATTTCAGCAGTCATATCAGCAGCAAAGCAAAGAGCATTATACCACAATGAATTAAATTCAACCAAATATCCGGTCCTTGCTACTACCGGACGTCCGTTTACTGTAGAGTTCATCCATGATATAGCCTTATCTCTACCATCGGAATATACCAAACAATTCTCCTTAACCTTCAGATTAGGATGCTTGCCATCTATAATGAAGTTCATAATGTCTACCACCAATGCAGAATACTTCTCCTTTGCAGCATCTCTCGATACCATCTTTGAATACTGTTGTACGGCCCATATAGTCCATAACAGAATATCAGGATGTTCCATTTCGTAGATTTTGAGATTGCTAACCTCATCATTCATAAAAGAATAAATTGCTTTTACGGCAGTTTCCATAATCTTCTCAAACTTTTCCACCTCACCGACAGACAATGTCAATCCAGGCAAAGACACGAACAAGTCTCTTGCACGACATTTAAACCAAGGATAACCTGCCAAAATATAATATTCGTTTCCCTGTTTGTTAAGGAACTGATGGGCAGCATTTATCAGACAGTTCTTGAAATCCTTTCTAGGAGTTCTCTGTTCCGCTTCACTGACAAAAAGTTCATTTAACACAGATACGTCTGTAGAAGATATACCGCCTGAGAATGTAACACTTTCTCCTTTTTTGATTTTAAATTCGAAATACCCCGGAACATAAAGATCTTCGTTAGAATCATATCCCCTCTCCTGCTCTTTAGGATATTCAATACCTCTATACCAATCAGGAACAAAATGAAATTCATTCTCTTTACTGAACTGCATGAAAAGTTCAGGATAACCAGGATACATACAAGTTTTTATACCATTATCCACCAGTCCATACCCCTTATTGGCCTGAGAATTCTCATGCGTATATTCTCTAACGCTTCTGAAAGCCAGATAAGGCTTCAGACGAAGCGTAGTCTCCGAATGAGCATCGACCAAAGTATACCTTATAAGTATACGGTTTTCATGATGCACAAACACCTTCTCTTTTTTCAGAACGACCCCCCCAACTCGGTACCATGTTGTAGGTACCTTTTCGCATTCATATTCTCTGATATACTTATGACCGCGAGGACTAAAATTATCACCATGATATTTATGCAATCCCAGGTTAAATTCTGCCCCATGTTGTATTACCGTTTCATCCATTGAAGACAATAATACATGATTTTCATCATCAAGTTCAGGAACTGGGATTACCAGCAAGCCATGATACTTTCGAGTATTACAATCTACAACTGTCGAACAGTGGTAAGCTCCAGAACGATTTGTACGAAGAATCTCACGCGGCAAAGATTCTTCAAGATTCGTCATAAGAGTTTTATCAAAACGTAAATAACTCATAGATGTTATATTAAGGTTATTAAAATCATTTAATTCTTTTCTCTGCCCAAAATTAATAATTTAATCATCAAGACAAAACTTAAAAAGAGTTTTTTTTTGCTTTTTCTATAACAAAAATTCATATCTATGTAAAATAACCTTTTTACATAGAATTTTATAACTAAAAATGTGCAGAAAACAAGAAAGGCTCCAGTTTTGATTGTCAAAACCGAAACCTTTCGTGTATTATAAAATATGATATCTTTATCAGTCTATAATATCAAATCCACAATAAGGAACCAATGCCTTAGGTATTCTGATACCTTCTGGAGTCTGATTGTTTTCCAGAAGAGCTGCAACTATACGTGGCAATGCAAGAGCCGAACCGTTCAATGTATGGCAAAGTTCTGTCTTCTTGTCTGCATTTCTGAATCTACATTTAAGTCTGTTTGCCTGATATGTATCAAAGTTAGACACAGAACTTACTTCAAGCCATCTCTGCTGAGCTTCAGAATAAACTTCAAAGTCATAGCAAATAGCAGCAGTAAAGCTCATATCACCTCCACAAAGCCTAAGTATTCTGTATGGCAATTCAAGTTTTTTAAGAAGACCTTCTACATGGTCCAGCATTTCCTGATGAGACTGCTTTGAGTGTTCTGGCTTGTCGATACGTACAAGTTCCACTTTAGAGAATTCATGAAGTCTGTTCAATCCGCGCACATCCTTACCATAAGAGCCTGCTTCACGTCTGAAACACTGAGTGTAAGCACAGTTCTTTATAGGCAACTGCTTTTCATCAAGAATAACATCACGATAGATATTTGTAACAGGAACCTCTGCCGTAGGGATAAGATAAAGGTCGTCAAGGTTACAATGATACATCTGACCTTCCTTGTCAGGCAACTGACCTGTTCCATAACCTGAAGCCTGATTTACTACTGTAGGAGGCATGATTTCATCATATCCTGAAGCACGTGCTTCATCAAGGAAGAAATTTATCAACGCCCTCTGCAGACGTGCGCCCTTACCTTTATATACAGGGAATCCGGCTCCTGTAATCTTCACTCCAAGGTCGAAGTCTATCAAATCATATTTTTTCGCCAATTCCCAATGAGGAAGAGCGTTTTTAGGGAGTTCTGTCTCCATTCCTCCATGCTTTACAACTACGTTATCTTCTGCACACGAACCTTCAGGAACTTCATCATATGGAACATTAGGGATAGAATAAAGGACTTCCTGCATATCTTCAGAAGCCTTGTCCATTTCAGCTTGAAGAGACTTGCTTATCTCCTTTATTTCTGCAACTCTGGTCTTTGCTGATTCAGCTTCTTCTTTTTTTCCTTCTTTCATAAGCATACCGATGCTCTTCGAGATGGAATTAACCTCAGCGAGGTTCTTATCTAGTTGATTCTGTGCATTACGTCTTCTATCATTACATTCTAACACTTTCTCTATTACTTCCTTTGCATTGCCGAAGTGTTTCTTCTCCAATCCACGGATAACCTTGTCGGTATCCTCTGTAATTTGTTTAATTGTAAGCATATCTTTATTTTTTAGTCTTTTTTCAAAAAAAATATAATGCAAAGATATATTTTTTTTATCAATTATATAATGAGATAAAGTTTTTTAATCAGAAAACAGGTAAAGTATATACCAATCCCAATGATACTCGCTGCATATTATAATCATCAGCCCCCATTTTCGGTCTTTTTCTGTGAAATGTACTTTATTGTGATACAAAAGAAGATATACTATAAAGTCGCAGCCTGACATAGGATAGTATTCTGCACACAGTTGTATGTTCCAGCTTCTTCTGTACCCTCCTTTTTCCACACCCTCGGATGCCATATATACATTTCCCAATTCGTATGTACCTTTTGCATACAGATTAAGAGCGGACATACCCTATAGTCGAGGTTTGCTATAGTAGTGAAATACTGCACATTCTTCACCGTAAGGGCTTCGTTTCCTCCGGCACCTGTTGCAGAACTGATAAAGCCTTTCGAATCGAGACCTTCTCTGGAATACATAAAGTCGATATATCCCAAGAAAAGTTTCTTATCCCAAACATTTCCACAAGTAAAGTAAAAGATATTCTTACTTTTGGCCAATTGCCCATACGACAAAAAATATCGCAGCTGCATGGTTCTGTCAATAAAATATCCATCCCAGTTGACAGTAGAAATACAGAAACCTTAAAGTCTTTTCTATACATGCAGGTTCTTCGAATCTACCACCTTTTTATGAAAGATTCTTTACAAGTTGTCAACGACAACTAACATATTAATAAATACAACTATAATTTCAATCAGGAATAATCATTGTCAAAGCCTCCGGCAATATTGTAACATCTACAGGATAGTGTTTTGAGTTCCATATTCTGCCGTCAATGCTCACTTCAGCATTCTGCGCCCTCAATATCTTAACTTTTTTGGTTCTGTATGGCTTCACTATCTTATGATTTAGTATGCGTCCTTTCTGAAGCATCCACAGGCCCGATATAAGTTCCTTTATTTCCGGACGATATATCAAAGATACATCAAGCCATCCGTTATAAGGAACCGCACTTGGCGTGAGTCCATATCCTGTACAGCTTCCTATAGCTACAGCCATGATTCTTCCCCTTATATGTTCGCCGTTTATCTTTATATGCATCCTGTGAAGTTTCCTTTCGAATGCTACCAACACCAGAGACGATAGATAAGAGATAAGCGGTATACCCCAAAAACGCTTTGTTTCATTGGTAATCATGACAATACGTGCTCCAAGTCCCATATAAACGGCATTAAGGAAAAATCTGTCGATATGGTTGTCACCGTCGTAATAAGTAAACATACCTACATCCACCTTCCTCACACGATGGTTTTTCAGGACATTGACAGCAGCCTTGTAATCGTCCGAATCAATTCCCCAATATCTGGCAAAATCATTTCCTATGCCATTAGGTATCACCCCGAACGCAATACTGCCTTTATTTTCTATATCAGAATGCATAATGCCATTTACAGCATCATTTATAGCTCCGTCACCACCCACCACTACTATGGTTTTATATCCATTGTTGGCAAGTGTACGCGACAGCCTTTCGACCGAGCCGAAACCTTCAGACTGAACATAGTCATACTCTATCTCCAGGCTGTCGAGATATGCACGTATTTCGGCCCATCTTTTCTGGGCTTTTCTACTTCCTGCTTTAGGATTATATATTATCCCCCATCTGTTAGGTTCTACTGCCATAATTATATAAATATTTATAATTAAAAAAACAAAAAAGCGTCGATAATGTTCAAGACTATTACTGCTCCATCGTTTCAACGATAGCACCTATCTTATCTTCCATTGACATTTCAGCATCTATCCAATTTATGACAAACCCTCTTCTCTCCATTCCTCTGAACCATGTCATCTGACGTTTGGCAAACTGGTGTATTGCTATCTCAAGCTGACTTATCATTTCATCATAACTCAATTGTCCGATAACATACAATGTAAGATATTTGTATTCCAATCCGTAATATATCAAATCGTCAGCCGACAGTCCTGATTCCAGAAGTTTCCTCACTTCGTCCACCATACCTTCGTCAAGTCGTTGTTTCAGGCGGCGCGAAATCTTTTCTCTCCTCAGTTCCCTGCTAATGTCCACTCCTATTATCAGACTTTTTATATCCGGAAACGGACGTGCGTCAACATTCTCTTTCAGATAATATTCTTCTATTTCTATAGCTCTGATGGCACGCTTCACTGTATCCACGTCTGTAGAGTTATGAAGTTTCTTGTATTCCGAAAGAATTCCGGTAAGTTCATCAAGCGACTTGTCCGAAAGTCTTTCACGCAACTCCTTATTTTCGGGTACAGGTATCAATCTGTATCCTTTCAACACAGATTCAAGATACATTCCCGTACCTCCACAAAGGATAACTTCTTTTCCTGATTCCTTTATTTCATTGTACGATGCCAGAAAATCCCTTTGAAATTCAAACACATTATATTTATAACCTGGATCTACGATGTCAATAAGATGGTAAGGAACAGCATAACCGTCTACGGTATAGTCTGCCAGGTCTTTGCCTGTACCCAGATCCATACCTCTATAGATTTGCCTGCTGTCACCACTGATAATTTCTGCTCCTATAGATTTTGCCAGATGAGCTGCCAAAGGTGTCTTTCCAGATGCAGTAGGTCCTAATATAGTAATCATATCATATTTCATACATGCAAAAATACACAATCCTTGTTAAATTGCCATATACTTTGTGTCTGTTTTTTTGAATATAATCCATCTTTAAAATCCACATCTGTTTATTAATTATAGGATATTACTCTCCAAACATGACATATATTATATTTTCATTTTATTCCCAACGCTTTAAAAGCAGCATCCACTGGGTCTGAATAAACTTCCAGACTGAATTTTGAGATTAAGTCGGCAGGAACTTTTCCATATTGCATCATGTCTGCAACGGGGATAAGTATACGTTTTGCTCCCGCATCGGCAGCAATCTGTAATGCTCCGGTTAAATCACTGGTCGGAATAATTGTTTTCTACGAAAGGAATCATACTTGACACCAAATGCCAGTGTCTTAGCCTAAAAAAGGTTGACTATTTTTTACGTTAAACCTAAAGTCTGTT
>JAHHQV010000077.1 GCA_020026175.1 Phocaeicola sp.
TATCGGCTGAAAAACAGCCGATAAAATTGTCGTGGCGGAAAATAGAATGCTTACAGTATGATGCTGCTCATGGCATCTATGTCAACAGGTATGGCCAATGCTGTCCCATTAAACAGTGTTGCCATAGACGCTATCCAGCAGGATAATGTATGTAAAGGTATTGTAACAGATGCTACCGGAATGACGGTAATAGGTGCATCTGTAGTTGTTAAAGGTACAACAAACGGTACAATTACAGGTATAGAAGGAGATTTCGAACTTCCTAATGTAAACAAAGGAGATGTTATACAAATCTCTTTCGTTGGTTACAAAACAGAAGAAATCACTTTTGATGGTAAACCAATTAACATCCAGTTGAAAGACGACACCCAGACTCTTGACGAGGTAGTAGTAACAGCTTTAGGTTTGAAACGTGAAGAAAAAGCCTTAGGTTATGCCGTTACAGAGGTGAAAGGTGACGAACTTAAAGCAGCAAATACTGTATCTCCAGTAGCAGCATTGCAAGGTAAAGTAGCCGGTGTGGAAATATCAGGTTCAGACGGTGGTTTGTTTGGTAGTACAAAAATCCAGATTCGTGGTGCTTCTACATTGGGAAGCAACAACCAGCCTATTTATGTAGTAGATGGAGTTATCCTTGACAATGGTGTTTCGGGAAATACCAGTGCTGATTTCGAAGCGGGTAACAACAATGCAAACGACTATGGTAACGAGTTGAAAAACCTTAACCCTGATGATTTTGAGACAGTTTCGGTATTGAAAGGTGCAGCAGCTACAGCATTGTACGGTTCTCGTGGATTGAACGGTGCAGTGGTTATCACCACAAAGTCTGGTAAAGGTGCTCAGGGACTTGGTATCAGCGTTTCTCAGACATTTGGTATCGACCATGCTTTCAGAACAGGAGATATACAGACCCTTTACGGACCAGGATATGTTCCAGGATGGCAGGATTCAGACAAGAACGGAAGTATATGGGACCCATTCCAGTTTACTATAGACCAAAATGGCGACAGAACTTTGATAGGTTCTGCCAACTATGGTTTCGGACCTCGTTATGATGGTTCTCAAATTCGTAATTACGACGGTTCTTGGACTACTTATTCTCCTATCAAGAACAATATGCTTGATATGTATAAGTTAGGTTTCAACACCAACACAAACGTATCTATCCGTGGAGGTAACGAAAAGACTACATTCTATACTTCATTCTCGTATAAGAATGCAAAATCTACTACAGAGAATAATACATTTGAGCGTTACTCTATGTTGCTGAAAGCTACACACAAGCTTAACGACTGGGTAGACGTAGCTGCATCTGTTAGTTTTGCTAACTCAAAGCCACGTAATGCACAGCTTAATGCAGGTGAACTTTTCGTAAACGGTAATACTCGTGTTATCACTCCTTTGTTTGATGTAGATTATTTCCGCAATAAATATCTTGGTGAACATGGAGGTATTGCTGACACTAAGTATGGTGACATGTATGGTTCAATTCCTTCATCGGCAAAAATGCACTTCTTTAAGTTAGACAATTACGATTATGTTCGTAACGAAACCGTAATACGTCCTACATTCGAAGTAAACGTCAAGATAACAGACTGGTTGAATTTTAAGGCAGATGCCAACATGAACCGTTACTATACATCGGTAGAAGACAAACAGTTAGGTAGTGGTTATGCAAATGATGGTGGTCTTTACGCCATATCTCAGGACATCAAGGAACAGTTTACAGTAGGTGGAACATTTACTGCAAGCAAGCAGATAAAGGAATTCTCTTTGGGAGGATTTGCACGTTTCGAATACTACAATACATCATCTAAACATTCAAAAGTATCTACAGACGGTGGAATGGTAGTTCCAGGAGAATGGTTTGTAGAAAACTCTAAGAAGACAAAGTTCAGCGAAGCTAATATCAATGGCTCAAAGCGTATCCTTTCTTCTATTTTCGCTTTGAACTTAGGATGGAAGAACCAACTGTATCTTGATATTACCGGACGTAACGACTGGTCATCTTCATTGGTATATTCTAACCGTACAGGTAACTACTCTTATTTCTATCCATCTGTTTCTGGTTCATGGCTTATCAACGAAACTTTCCGCGATAAGATGCCTTCATGGATTAATCTAGCAAAGATTCGTGGTTCATGGGCTCAGGTAGGTAATGATACAGACCCATATACTGTAAATCAGACATATAACTTGAGAACAATGGAGATGTATGATGGTAATATCTATACTAATGAATTGGATATGTTGATGAAGATTTCAAACTTGAAACCAGAACGTAAGAATTCATGGGAAATAGGTCTTGACCTCCGCACATTGAATAACCGCTTGAATTTGGATTTAACATATTATAAGGAGAATACTACAGACCAGATTATGAGAATTGATGTTCCTGCTATTTCTGGTGTAAACCAGCAGCTTGTAAATGCCGGTAACATTCAGAACTCTGGTATTGAAATAGCATTGAACACTACTCCGTTCAAGAACAAGGACTGGCAGTGGGATTTGGACTTTACATATACTCGCAACAGAAGTAAGATTATAGAACTGCATCCCAATGTAGCAAACTATATATCATTGTCTGGTTTTGTCAATTCTTATGACTATCATATAGGTTCAGTAGCAAAAGTGGGCGAAGCTTATGGTACATTGATGTCTGATGTTATGCCTGCATACAACGAAAAGGGTGAACCTATATTGGAGTGGGATGACGATTGGAGAGGTGCTTATCGCGCACAGAGCAAGAGTGTGGAAGTTGTAGGTAACATGACTCCCGATTTCCTTGGTTCTGTATCTACTACACTTACATGGAAAGACCTTAGCCTTAACGTAGGTCTTGACATGCGTTTCGGTGGTTTGGTAGCTTCTTACTCAAACTTATACGGAACAATGGCTGGATGGACTGAAACTTCTTTGCCTTATCGTGACCCAGAACATGGAGGTCTTTCATGGGAAAGCCAGTATGCCGACAGCAAGGGTGTAAAATACACAGACGGTTTTATTCCAGAAGGTGTGTTCAAGGAAGGAACAATAGCTACATTGGTAGATGGTACAAAGATGGACGTAAGCGGCATGTCGTATGCTCAGCTTGTGAAAGAAGGCAAATTAGAACCAACTCATGCCGGAGCATGGTATATGAACAACTATGCATGGGGAGCTATGACCGTAGACGATATTTGGGTACACGAGCTGAGCTACATCGCATTGCGTAACATCAGCCTTAACTACCGTTTGCCAAGCGGCTTTGCACACAAGTTGGGAGCCAAAGGTTTGAGCCTTTCGTTCAGTGCCCGTAACCTGGGTTATCTGTATAACTCATTGCCAAACAACATCAATCCGGAATCAGTACGTTCAAACTCAGCATCTGAGTTCCGTATCCGTGGTTTCGAGCCTTATACAGCCAGCTACATCTTCACTATTAATGCTAATTTCTAATTTAAAAGGATTACATCTATTATGAATTATAAATATATAACAGCTGCTCTGCTTTTGGGAGGAACTTTGCTCTCTACTTCATGCTCGGATGATTTTGCAGAGTTAAATTCGGATCCGTCTTCTATTACCAATCCGGATGTCCGTTTCTTGTTTACCCAGTGTGAAGCAAAATTCCAGCCAGGTGATTATGCTCAGTGGTTCGGTGGTTTCAACGATCTGTCTACATGGTCGCAGACTACTGTTTCGTCTGGTGGTAATACAAGTCGTTCAAACCGTCCTACAGAGGAAGCCAACGGTTGTGGCTACGAAGTGAATGAAGTATTGCGTTATACAAACGAGATACGTTATCAGATTTCAAAAATGTCTGATAAAGAAAAGAAAATGTATGAATACATTCAGTATCTCTGTCATCCGTTGCTTGTATATCTAAGTATACAGGACTCAGACCTATATGGTTCACGCCAATATACCGAAGCAGAACAGGCACGCTATACTAACCCTCCTTTGCTGCTTCCCAAATACGACACTCAGGAAGAGTTGTTGGAAGTATGGTTGAAAGAACTTAACCAGACTATAGATTATATTTCCACTCATGAAATCAACGATGTTTTGGGCAGCCAGGACTTCATCTATAAGGGTGATGTAAAACAGTGGGCAAAACTTGCTAACTCTTTGAAGTTGAAAATTGCGGCAAGACTTATAAATAAAGACCGTAAGCGAGCATTTAATATAGTAAAAGAAGCATGTGAAAACCCTGCCGGACTGATTCTTACTACAGAAGACGATGTGGTTTACAATAAGGGTAAGTTCGACAATAACTGGAACAATGATATAAATGTTGGTGTAGGTAGCAAGCATCTTATAGATTTCTTGGTAAAGAACCAAGACCCACGTTTGTTCTATTTCTTCCAGAAGAATGACTACAACTCTAATGTAGTTCAGGCTTATTTCGACCAGAATAGAGGTATGCCCTCTTATGTAGAAGCTAATGTAATTTCAGAGAAAGGAAAAGACGGAAAGAAAGTTTTCAAGGAATGGAAAGCTCCGGGCGAACCTTGGGTACGCTATTATGGACTTCCTGTAGAAATTGGAGCTAAGCAGAAAACAGAGTATGACGATTACTTTGACTCAAAGGATTCATTGTTTGTATTATATAACAAGGAAGGAGCAAAGAAAACTTATTATCCCTGCTCTTACAGAAATCAGGAGATGGTAAAAGGTTTGCTTACTTACACATATCCTGACGCTCCAAATGTTAATCCAGAACAGGACAAAGAGCAATACGGATGGTATGGACTTTACTATTCGGCTGCAGAATCAAATCTTATCCTTTCAGAGTTTACTCTGCTAGGAGCTACATGGAAAAACCAAAAATCGGCACAAGACTATTTCTCGGCAGGTGTAGAAGCATCTGTACGCGGCTATGACTTGGTTGCAGGAAAGAACCATATTCCATATTACGATACAACTTATAAGAAAGACAAGCATGATGTTTCTATCAAGTTGCAGGAAAAATGGGTAGAAGAATTGTTGAAGAAAGATTCATATAAACTTACAGGCAACAAGAAAGACGATTTGGAGAAAGTGTATGTACAGCAGTATCTGCATTATTTCAATGCTCCTATCGATCAGTTTGTAAATATGTTGCGTTCGGGTGTTCCTCAGAAGAATAGTAAAGTGCTTCCACGTTTGGAGTTCGACAAGCAGTTGGGTGATGCATTTAGTATCCCTCGTCGTTTCCCTGTATCAGAGCCATTGGAGTCTGATTTGTTGTATGATATAACTATCGAGGCATATAAGGCACAAGGATTCACTTATAGTGGAACAAACTCTAAGAATCCTGAAACACTTCAGCATGAACGTGTATGGATGGACAAGGAAAATCCTTCTTTGGGTTATGGACCTAAAGAATAATGAATATTTATCCAAATATTAGAATAATTACGTCTGTTTCAAGTCATTACTTGAAACAGACGTTTTTTTTTGAGGGAGAGGTGGATTCTTGCAAAAACATTAATAAACTTGTAATACCTATTTAATCAACAGGAATTTTTATCTCTATATTTTTGCCGAAAACAAAATAAGGTTAAATGAAGAATAAAAAATCAATGCTTATTGTAGCTTTTTTAATGTTGGGTGGCATTAGTAGAGGTTACGCAGTGGACGAAACAGGGAATGGAGGCATAAACGGACGTGTGGTTGATGCACAATCGCAAGTTTTGCCAGGGGCATCTATCTATGTAAAAGAGTTAGGCGCAGGGGTTGTAAGTGACAATAACGGATATTTTACACTTCCAGAACTATCACCAGGGAAATATACTCTTGAGGTTTCATACTTAGGATATGAATCGTTCAAACTTGTAGTAAATATATCTGATAACAAAATGTTTGAACATAATATAGTGTTGAAGGAAAACGATGGAATCTGCCTGCCTGAAGTTCAGGTTAAAGGTGTCTTCAGCGACCAACAGCGAGCCCTTAATATGCAGAAGAACAATATGGGGGTGACAAACATTGTATCTGCAGATCAGGTGGGAAAATTTCCTGATTCAAATATCGGTGATGCTCTGAAACGAATAAATGGTATCAATGTACAATACGACCAAGGTGAGGCCAGATTCGGTCAGATACGTGGAACAAGTGCCGATTATACTTCCGTAAGTGTAAATGGAAACAGACTCCCATCTGCCGAAGGAGGAACAAGAAATGTACAGCTGGACCTGGTTCCTGCAGATATGGTTCAGACCATTGAGGTCAGTAAAGTAGTTACTAGCGATATGGATGGTGATGCCATTGGAGGAACTATTAATCTTGTTACTAAGAACACCCCATATAAAAGGGTTTTCAATGCCACGGCAGGAGCAGGATATAATGTATTTGGGAATTCTCCTCAAATGAATTTCGGACTTACATATGGTGAGCGTTTCTTCAACGATAAATTAGGAGTCATGGTATCGGGCTCATATCAGAATTCTCCTTTCGGATCGGACAACGTTGAGTTTGAATATCAGGAGAAAGATGGAATTATCCAACTGAAAGAAGCACAGGTGAGACAATATAAAATAAGAAGAGAACGTCATAGTTATTCTCTATCGGCAGACTACAAGTTCAATTCTGCAAATAAGATATCTTTCAAGGGAATATATAATCTTCGTAATGACTGGGAAAACAGATATAGAATAAGTTATAAAAAACTAAATAGCGATCCTTCAAAACAGTCTGTTGTAATGCAGACAAAAGGTGGAGGTGATGATGAGAGAAATGCCAGGCTTGAAAGACAGCAGACCATGGACTTCACCCTTGACGGTGAGCATTCAATAGGAAAACTGCTTATTGATTGGGCTGCATCTTATGCTCATGCTGCAGAGGATAGACCGGATGAACGTTATTTCGCTGTTTCTCTGAAAGGTAAAAATTCGGAAGATTACTTCAGCAGTCTAAATTTTGCCGAGGCTGGAGGAAGATTTCCTTATGCTAACCTGCCAATACCGAATTATTCTGACTCATCAAACAAGTGGGAGGTAAGCGAACTTTCAAGTTCTAACCAGAATATCAGTGAAGACGAATGGAAGTTACGACTTAACTTCAAGTATCCTTTGATGAAGGGCGAATATGCAAATACAATAAAATTTGGAGCCAAGTACACAGACAAGACTAAAGACAAGGAAAATCATAAGTTCGGATATATAGAAGCATACGATAATCTGGTCGGAAACGAGTGGCAGAAAAATCTCAGCCGGCAGATAAGAAGCGGATTTATGCCAGGTAATTTCTATCCTGTTAACAGTAGTTTTGTGGATAATCATTATTTGGGTAATTTGCCATTACACAAGTGGGACGGACAGGAAGAATTGGTTGATGCTTCAGGTAATTATCACGCAAAAGAGCGAGTGAGCAGTGCTTATCTGCGTTTCGACCAGCAGATAGGTCGTAAGGCAGACCTTGTAGTGGGGTTGCGTATGGAGAATACCGATCTTGCCTACAGTGGGTTCAATTATTCGGTAGATGCAGACGAAAAAGAAACAATTGTTCCTACAGGCAAACATACTAATAATTATACCAACTGGTTGCCGAGCATCCTTTTCAGGTATAGTGCAAACAATGATTTCAAACTGAGAACTTCTTTTACAAAAACTCTTTCACGACCAAAATATTCTGATTTGGTACCATGTGTAAGCTATAATGTACAAGACGAAGAAGCATCCATTGGAAATCCTTATCTCAAGCCAACCGTTTCTTATAATTTTGACGTCAATGGAGAATACTATTTTAAAAGTATAGGATTGGTAAGTCTCGGATTATTTTACAAGAATATACACGATGTGGTGGTTGATGAGGTGTGGATTGGTAGTGATAATGAAATTCCAGTTACATCCGAGCATGAATATCTTATTGAAAAACCAGTCAATGCTTATGATGCAGACCTGTTCGGAGTAGAATTTGCCTATCAGCGAGATTTCGGATTCATATCGCCTGCACTCAAGTGTATCGGATTTTATGGTACTTACACATATACACATAGCAATACTAAAAATTTCAAGTTCGGGCATCGTATAGTTGGTGAAGGGGAAAAAGTAAAAATGGCAGGTTCGCCCGAACATACAGCCAATGCTTCGTTGTATTTCGAAAAGAAAGGTATAGATATACGTCTTTCTTACAATTTTGCATCAAGTTTTGTTGATGAAATGGGAACAGTAGCTGCACTTGACAGGTATTATGACAAGACACATTATCTTGATTTAAATATGAGCTATACCTTTGGTAAAAAAATCAAGACAACTATATTTGCAGATGTTACCAACCTGCTTAATCAGCCACTCAGATACTATCAAGGCAAAACAGACAGAACCATGCAGGTGGAATATTATGGTGTAAAGGCAAATGCTGGAGTAAAAGTGTCATTTTAATAACTATAAATATTTATAAGTATGAAAAGAACAGGTGTTTTTAAGAAGTTTTTTTTAGCTGTAAGTTTTTTGGCTTTGGCTGTCTATGCAAATGCACAGTATAATAATGACTGGCATGACCTTAAGGGGGAACTGAATTTTTATGTTACAAATGATATGGGACGAAATGGATACTACGAACAGAAACCTATAGCAGAACTTATGGGGAGGATGGCTGAAGAAATAGGACCCGAATGTGTCTTTGCAGTTGGTGACATACATCATTTTGAAGGAGTAAGAAGCGTTCAAGACCCTTTGTGGACAACTAACTTCGAAAATATATACACTCATCCAGAACTCATGATTCCGTGGTATCCTGTATTAGGGAACCACGAGTATAGAGGATCTACACAGGCTGTTATCGACTATGCAGATATCAGCAGAAGATGGGAAATGCCGGCACGATACTATTCAAAGGTCTTCAACGAGAAAGGTACAAGCATACGTTTCATTCTGTTGGATACCTCTCCTCTCATCAGCAAGTATAGAAATGACAGCATAAAATATCCTGATGCATGTAAACAAAATCTTCAGGAACAGATTGACTGGCTTGAAAATGAACTAAAGAAAGCCAAAGAGAACTGGATTGTTGTGATGGGACATCATCCTATATATGCGCAGACTCCGAAAAACGAAAGCGAACGCAAAGACATGCAGAAACTTGTAGACCCTATATTGCGCAAATACAACGTTGACATGTATATATGTGGTCATATACATAATTTCCAGCACATTCGTAAGAATGGAAGTGATATAGACTATATAGTAAATTCTGCCGCTGCTTTGAGCAGAAAAGTTAGTGAGACAGAAGGAACCCGTTTCTGTAGTCCTGAACCAGGATATTCTGTCATAACTTTGAATCAGAATGAACTAAAGCTGAGTATGATAGACAAGAAAGGTACAGTTATATATACTATAAATAGAACTAAGTAGACCTTTAGAAAATAAAACTGATATAGTTGTTTTTGGTTTATCACGTTCGTGATAAACATTCATCACTGCAGTGATAAGCATTCCTCACGGACGTGATAAGCATTCATCACATTCGTGAGGAATGCTTTACTGGAAAAGATTATGTTCTGGCAGATGGAACAATTATTAAACCTGGTGAAAAGAAAG
>JAHHQV010000078.1 GCA_020026175.1 Phocaeicola sp.
AGTCGCCGTTTTAAGGACGGAAGCCCCGAGGTAGAAATACTTCGGGGCTTTTTTTATGTAGTCATATCTCAACGATTATTTTGTTGATATTCAAAAATACTTTATTTTTGTGTGTACTTATTGTTGACTTATAATAATACTATTAATTTAAAAGTTTAATTAGAATGGATGATAAAAAGGAGTTGATACCAAGAGATATTCTGGTTAGCCTATCAAAGGATGATGAAAAAGCTTTCGAATATATCTACTGGAAGTATAATTCCCATATCTTTAATTTTGCTAATTCTCTTTTGTATTCAGAAGACATAGCTGAAAATGTAACCCAAAATGTATTCATGAAAATATGGGAAAGACGTCATGATATAAATCCTGAACAGAATTTCAATGCCTATCTTTTCACCATAGCACGAAATATGGTATATAAAGAAACCGAACATATGCTGTCATCTGAGAAGTATGTAGAGGAATATGAAAACGATGCACCCGATTTTTCAACAGAGCAGACGTTAGACTATCATTTCACCGATGAGTACTATCATAGTCTGGTGGAGGAATTACCGCCTGCCAGAAGGGAAATATTCAAGCTTAGCCGTTTCAAAAAACTATCAAACAAAGAAATAGCACTTCGTCTGTCGGTATCGGAAAAGACGGTAGAAACTCAGATATATCGTGCCACATGTTTCCTGAAACAGAAACTTCTTACAGAAGAAGGTCTTGGTATGTTTATTATGCTGATGCTTTCGCAAAACAATTGAGCATGTCGTAGACAGACATGCTTTTTTATCTGTAAATAAAAGTTAAATACATAATTTTTTATATAGTCTTGTAAGTGATTTGAAGTTTTCAAGGATATACAATATAGAAGGAGGTAAAAATGAACTACATTGAATTGTTAGAGAAATATATGCAAGGATTGACTTCTAAAGAAGAAGAAAAGGTATTGCTTCATTGGATGCAGCACGATGATGCAGCACGGCATGCAATCCAAACATATTACGAAAATAGGTGGAATAATATGCCAAAGTCAGATATTCCTGCCGAACTCCAGCATAAGATGTTGATGAACATCAAGAAGTGTATTCAGAACGAAACAAAATATAGTGGTAAAAATAATAATAGACATATAGGTATAGGTAAAAAGATAGTTTGGAAGGATATGATGAAGTATGCAGCAGCAGTATTGATAACATTGTCTGTTTCTGTATTCTCGGCTTATTTTTTTTCGATGAATGAAGAAGAAAAGGTATTTGTGGTTTATGCGGATAAAGGTCAGCGCAGCAATCTTGTTTTGCCTGATGGAACAAAGGTATGGTTAAACTCAGGTTCCCGACTTGAATACAACAACAAATATGGCAGCAAGGAGCGCAATGTTAAGCTTACCGGTGAAGCATATTTTGAAGTATCTAAAGATAAGGAACACCGCTTTCTGGTAAATACAGGAATAATGGATGTGGAAGCCTTGGGAACGTCATTTAATGTTCAGGCTTATCCTGAGGAGAACAAAATAACAACGACATTGGTGGAAGGCATGGTGAAGGTCAATACTCCATGCAAGGAGGTTGTCCTTTCCCCAAATCAGCAGGTCAGTTATCTGAAGACAACCAACAGCATGTCTGTTAGTGAAATAAGAAATGCAGAATATGCCAATGGCTGGATAAAAGGTGTGTTCTCTTTCAACAAGGCAAGTCTGGAAGACATTGCAAGAGAACTGAGCCGTATGTATAATATGGAGATTAAGTTCTATTCTGATGAAATAAAGAAATTGCATTTCACGGGTATCATAAAGAACAACAGCCTGACAAATGTACTTGAAATTATAAGTCTGACTTCTCCTGTAACATTTGAAGTAAAACAGGATTCTATAATATTAGACAAGAGAAAAAGTTAAACTAAAATTCTATAATAATGAAAACCAAAAGAGAAGGACCTTAAACAAACAAGGAAGGATAAAAGTTATCCTTCCTTGAAAATGAATATAGTAAAATCAATTGGATAATATGGTAAAAAAACTTGGCGGTTCTTTACATACCAGATTATCAATCGTATTTTGCTTGTAAATATACAATAAAACTATTGAGAAACATAAAAACACACACTAAAAGATGGGTAATTACAAGCATTATTTATCAAAATCATGTTTGCTTGGGTTTATGCTTGCCACAAGCATCAATACATATTCACAGATTACGCTTAATGTAAATTCCACTTCTGTGAAATCAGTGATTAATAAAATAGAAAATCAATCTGATTATCGTTTCTTCTTTGAAGACAATCTTCCAGGATTGACCAAGAAAGTCAATATTAACGTAAAAGACAAGTCTATAAATTATGTCCTTGACGAAGTATGCAGTCAGGCAGGTATCTCTTATACCATAAAAGGAAATAACCAGGTGGTTATACACGAAGCCAAGTCTGCAGTATCACAGAATGGAGTATCACAACAACAGGTGACCAAGACTATAAAAGGTGTTGTTGTAGATGCTTTGGGTATGCCTATTATAGGAGCCAATATTATGGTGAAAGGTACAACCAATGGCACTATAACAGATATGGATGGCAACTTTTCACTTAATAATATAGACAATGATGCCGTTTTGACCATTTCGTATATAGGATATTCCAATCAAGAAGTAAAGGTTGGAAACAAGACAAATTTCTCCATCACTTTGAAAGAAGATACAGAGGTACTGGACGAGGTTGTGGTAACAGCTTTAGGTATTAAACGTGAAGAAAAGGCCTTGGGATATTCTGTACAAAAGATCAAGGCTGATGATATTACAGCAGTAAAGGGAGTTACCGTAGCAAGTTCTCTAACAGGTAAGGTCTCTGGATTGCAAGTTAATAATTCTTCCGAAATATCAGAACTAGCATCATTGTCTTTGCGTGGTTCTGGACCTTTGATTGTGATAGATGGTATAGCTTATGGAAATCCTTCATTGGCAGATGTAAGTGCTGAAGATATTGAGAGTATTGATGTTTTGAAAGGTGCTACAGCATCAGCCCTTTATGGTTCACGTGGTAGTGGTGGAGCTGTGATGATTACTACAAAGAAAGCCAAAGAAGGTAAGATTACCATAAATGTTTCTAATAACACAATGTTTAGTGCTGGTTTTCTGAAAATGCCTGAAAACCAACATTCGTATAGTGCTGGTAATTATGGGAAACTGGAATATGACAGTGAATTTGTATGGGGGGAATATATGGATGGACATGAAGCATTACAATATGACCCAATAACAAAAGGAATGAAAATGATGCCTTTGTTGCCACGAGGAAAGGATAATTTGAAGAATTTTATTCGTCCTCAATTGACAACTAATACCAATGTAAATATTTCTCAAAGTGGTGAAAAGGGTGGATTCAGGTTATCGGCAACTCATATCCATCAGAATTCACAATATCCAGGATCAAAAATAGACAAATTCAGGTTATCAGGAACTGGAAATGTCACTTATGGCAAATTGAAATTGGAAGCTTCTTTTAATTATAATAGAGATTTGTCTCCTAATATGCCTAAAACGAATTATGGTGGTGGTAATATCCTTTATAATATGTTGATTTGGGGTGGTACTGAGTATGATGTAAGAGATTATAAGGACTATTGGAAAGTTGAGAATCAAAGCCAAAATTGGCCTTATGAAAATAGTTATGACAATCCATACTTTTTGGTTAATGAGCGCGTTGACAAAAGAAACAATAGTAAGTTTAACACAGGGATAACAGCTACTTATACTTTTTTAGATAATCTGTCGGTTACTTTAAGGTCAGGTTATGACCATTATGATAATAATACTGAAAGCAGGCGTTCTATGGGCGATACGGGAAATAGACGTGGTTATTATGATTATGGTGTAAGTCGTGGTGAAAGTTTGAGTGCTGATCTTATTATTAATGGAAATTATTCTTGGGATGATTTTTCTGTTAATGGTATTTTGGGGGCTTCTTCTTATTGGTATAAGGACGAAAACTTCAGTTCATGGACAAGAGGAGGGTTATCTATTCCTGGATTTTATTCATTGAAAGCATCAGTTGAAAAGCCGGGGACTTCAAAGTCTATTAGTGAAAAGGTAACATATAGTATGTATGGAAAAGTTGGAATATCATGGAAGAACGGTGTTTTTATAGATGTAACAGGTAGAAACGACTGGTCTTCTACATTGCCTTCTAAATCACGTTCTTACTTCTATCCTTCTGTCTCAACGAGTGTTTTGCCTACATCTTTTTATAATCCTATTCCAGAAGTGTTGGATATGTGGAAAATCAGAGCTTCATGGACAGTATCTAAATCTGATCTTGGAATATATGAATTGAATAAAGTATATAATCTGTCTACTGATGTTTGGGATGGACTTAATACGGCAAGTTATCCTGGCACTATTAGAGACCCTAATATAAAACCTTCAAAAGAAACATCATGGGAGTTTGGTACTAATTTTAGGTTCTTTAAAAATAGACTGTTCTTTGATTATACATATTTCACTAAATTGCAGAGCAATAGAACAGTAAAGGCCGGAGTTTCGGATGCTACAGGATTTGGAAGTAAATTGACTAATACAAAAGAGGAGTTTTTGCAAAAAGGTATGGAATTTACTTTAGGAGGTAAGCCGGTAGTTACTTCGGATTTTGCTTGGGAAAGTATTGTTAATGTCTCTTTTTGGCATTGGTATTATCATCAGATGGATCCTGAATTTAGTACAAAAGACCCTCGAATAACTAAGGGAAGTCGTTATGATCAATATTTCGCAACGGATTGGGCGAGAGATAGTCATGGCAATATGATTTTTCAAGCAGGATTACCGGTAAAAAATAACTTTTCTTCAGTAATAGGACATTCTGACCCGAGCGCTATCTTAGGATGGACCAATACTTTCAGTTATAAGAATTGGAGCATGAGCATTTCACTTGACGGTCGTATTGGAGGTAAAATGTTCTCTTGGACAGAACAGGCTATGTGGAATTCTGGTTCTCACCCCGATAGTGATAACAAATGGAGATATGACGAGGTAGTTGGACATAAACAGAACTATATAGCTAATGGAGTAAAGGTGGTAAGTGGATCTGCATCTTATGACCCTTATGGTAAAGTGTTGGAAGATAATAGAGTCTTTGCACCTAATGATGTAGCTGTGTCATATCAGTCGTATATCCAGAAATATAATGAAAATGCTTGGGATCATAATGCTACCCAGAATATATTGGATGCAAGTTTTATAAAACTTAGAGAAGTGGCAGTTAATTATACTTTTCCTAAAGGACTTATTCAGAAATTTCATTTTAAGGATTTGAGAGTGGGAATAGTTGGTCAGAATTTATGGATGTGGGCAAAGGACTTCAGGTATTCCGATCCTGATAGGGGATATGAAAATTTAAATTCACCTACATCAAGATATATCGGATTTAATATAAACTTAACAATGTAATATAATGAAAAAAATAATTTATGGAGCTGCTTTGACAGTCATGTTAGGGGCTTGTAATTTTGAAGATATAAATATTAATCCTGATTCACCCACAGTTGTCCCTCCTTCTTTTATTGCCACGGATGCTATATTATCAATGACTGGAGCTTCTGGTGGAAAATGGTATTTTGGCGATTCTTGGTTGATGAAATCGACTACTTATTCTGAATTGTTGGAAGAATATCTATATAATAAGTTTGAAAGAAGTGGTTTTGGAAGTTATCGTAGCCTTATTGATGTGCATAAAATGGTAGAGTTGGCTATTGAAAATAAATTGCCTGAAGGTCAGATTAATGCATATAAGGCTTTGGAATTGCTAAAGCAGGCTTATGTATATTATAATGCTTCTATGGAAATGGGAGATGTACCTTGTTCTGAGTCTTTATTGGGAGAAGAAGGACAATTTGTTCCTAAATACGATTCTCAGGAGCAAGTTATGGAAACTGTTCTTAATAAACTGAATGAATCTTCAGAATTGTTTTCGAAGGCTGAAGTTTTTGAGGGTGATGTATTATATGAAGGTAATGTACAGAAATGGCAAAAAGTTGTAAATGCTTTTACTTTACGTGTATTGAATTCCCTTAGTAAAAAAGAAAAAGTAGGAAGTATTGATATAAAGAAAATGTTTGAAGAAGTTGCATCATTGCCTTTATTTGATTCTGAAAAGGATAATCTTCAAAGGGTATATTCTTCTACCGTCAGTGCACAATGGCATCCTTTTTATTGGGAAAATGGTAATAAATGGTATAATTATCCTTTTATGAGCGACTTCTTTGTTGATATGTTGAAAGAATTAAATGATTATAGATTGTTTTATTATGCCGAACCTGCTAAAAATAAGACAGAACAATTTGCTTCAGATACATTTGATGCTTATGCAGGTACGGATCCAACAGCACCTTATGGAACAATACAGACAGAATGTAACTCAGGAAATGTCTCTGCGGTTAACAGGCGTTATCATAGAGTGCCACAAGGTGAACCTTATAAAACAATTTCATACTCTGAAGTCCAGTTCGTCTTGGCGGAGGCTGCTTTAAGAGGATGGAAGACTCCATTGGATGCTAAGACTCACTATGAAAATGCTGTTCGTGCAGCAATGCTCTTTACCGCCGAAAACACTCCGAAAGAGTTTAATCATGGACGGGAAATCAATTCTGCTTACATTGATGATTATTTGAATGGTAAGGCTAAATTTGATTATAAAGTAGGACTGCATCAAATTATGACCCAAAAGTATATAGCTTCATTTTTACATTCTTCGTGGAATTCTTATTATGATTATCGTCGTACAGGTTTGCCTGAACTTCCTGTTAATCCGGCAACTAATCTGAATGAGGTTAATACACAGATGCCTTTGCGTTGGATGTATCCGTCTTCCGAATACTCCCAAAATAAGAATAATGTAAATGAAGCGATAGAAAGACAATATAATGGTACAGATACTCCTAATGGAGTTATGTGGATATTGAAATAATATAAGGAAACGTTTTAGCTGTTAGTTTAAGGGGATGTATAGTATTATTTAACGCATTCCCTTAAAATATTTTAAGATTTTAAGTTTGCTTCGGGATAATTTTTACTATTTTTTATTTAATATCATGAAAGAATAGAATATTATGAGAAAAATTGTTTTTGTTTTGTTGAGTTTTTGCCTTGTTTTAAATACATTTGGCAGGCAACGTGAAATAACAGTGTTACAATGGAATATTTGGCAGGAGGGAACAATGGTTGAAGGAGGGTTTGATGCTATTGTAGATGAAGTGGCTCGCCTTAAACCGGATTTTGTTACTTTCAGCGAAGTAAGGAATTATAATAATACTCGTTTTTGTGACCGTATTACAGATGCCTTAAAGGATAGATATAATGAGACATACTATTCGTTTAAGAGTGATGATACAGGCTTGTTGAGTAGGTATCCAATTAAAGATTCTACCACAGTCTTTCCTTTGAATAATGATCATGGAAGTATTTACCGTCTGGTGTCATCAATAGAAGGACAGGAGTTTGCTGTTTATACTTCTCATCTTGATTACTTGACAGATGCATATTATAATGTCAGAGGTTATCATGGTTCTACATGGCAGGAAATTCCTATACCTACAAGTGTTGCCGAAGTCCTTACTTTTAATGATGCTTCTTTGAGAGACGATGCTATAAGAAGTTTTATAAAGGTGGCCAAGAAAGATGTAGCAGAGGGTATGATAGTGTTCTTAGGCGGTGATTTCAACGAGCCTTCTCATCTCGATTGGATTAGGGAAACAAAGGATTTGTATGATCATCATGGTTTGATAATTCCATGGACTGTCACATTGGAACTGGATAATGCCGGCTTTGTTGATGCCTACCGTGCCGTCTATCCGGATGTTATCAAGTATCCTGGATTTACATTTCCTTCGGATAACGAGTTGAAAGATGTTAATAAATTGACTTGGGCTCCAAAAGCTGATGAGAGAGACCGTATAGATTATATCTTTTATTCTCCTCATCCTTTGTTAAAAATTAAGGAAGCCAAGTTGTTTGGACCTACCAAAAGCATCGTCAGAAGCCAGCGTGTAGAGGAAACTTCTTCAGATAAGTTTATTACTCCTTTGGGGGTATGGCCTACTGACCATAAGGGGTTGTTGGTAAAGTTCAGCCTTAAGATAAAGTGATTGATTGCAAATGTGCTGTAATTAGTTGTTATTTTAATTAAAACTATGAGTCCACTTCAAAAAGTTCAACTTAACTTAAAACTGTTATTTTACAGTTTAAGCGATAGTGGTGTCCCAACGTAATATTTCTTTGAATATCTGTCGTTGGGCATATCCTGGTACTTGGGTTAAGGATTTGGCACGTTCGTGGCGTATAAGCAGTGATATTGCACCTAACTGGGAATCTGTAAAACATATAATATCTAAAAATATGTATTTATCTGCTTTTGCAGGTGGAGGGCATTATAATGATATGGACATGCTGGAAATAGGACGAGGTATGAGTTGTGTGGAAGAAGAAACTCATTTTGGTATGTGGTGTATTATGAGTTCGCCACTGCTTATTGGATGCGATTTGACCGCTATCCCTGTGTCCTCAATGAACTTATTGAAGAATCCAGAGTTGATTGCTTTAAATCAGGACCATCTTGGGTTGCAAGCTTATGTGGTGCAGCACGATAATGAAGGATACGTGTTTGTGAAGGATATAGAGAATAAACGTGGAAAGAAGCGTGCTGTAGCTTTGTACAATCCTTCGGACAAGTTATGTTCTTTTAAGGTTTCTTTGGAGGTTCTGGAATTGTCCGGTAAATCAAAGGTGCGTGATCTCGTAAAACGTAAGGATGAACATTCTGTTAAGAGTTTTATTGAATATGATGTTGAACCTCATGGCGTAAAGATTTTAAGTATAGAGGCTGAAAGAAGGCTGGAACGTGTGGTTTATGAAGCTGAACAGGCCTATCTTAATAAGTTTGAAGACTTGGCAAAACGTTCTCGTGGTGTCTCTTTTATGCCTTTTGATGGTGCTTCTTGTGGTATGACTGTATGTAATCTTGGCGGACATAGGGATAATTATGCTGAATGGAATGAGGTTTACAGTGAAAAAGGAGGTTTATATAAAATGACAGTATATTATGTTCCAGCTGAAATGACTCAACACTCTATTGCCGATCATCGACTTGAAGTCACTGTGAATGGAACACGTGTCTCGTTTGATGGTCTTGAGAAAGAACGCTCAAAAGGAGTTTCGTCTGTAACTCTTGTGGTAGACTTGGAGCCAGGATATAATGTGATACGTATGGGAAGCCGTTATACATGGTCGCCAGATATTGATTGTTTTACATTGAAACCATTTGCAGAATAGCTTATAGATAATAAATTGTTTGCAAATGTATTGAGATTGATGAATATTGGTATGTACAAAGTTATCC
>JAHHQV010000079.1 GCA_020026175.1 Phocaeicola sp.
TCATCTATCAGCTTTTAGAACTATATAAATCCACGGAATATTTAAACTGCGCCCCAAAGATCCAAGTTACATTCCCAAATCCGGAAAGATGACACCAGGTATCAGCTACTTTTGGTCGGGATGTGCCAGTTGCATGAAGAGAGGACTTGAAATTCTTGGTATCGCTCTTGTGGATGCAACTACCAATGAGGCGATACATCTTAGAGCGGTACAGACATTTGTTGATAAGATAAGAGGATGCAAACCCAAATGTATAGTACACATGGAAGACAAGAACTCTCTTATTGCCAAATATCTATTAGCATTTATTGCTGTCCGGTAAAACTCCATACGGCATAAAATTCTGGCCCGGAGCCTTTTTTAACACAGGCTTCGGGCTATTTTATTTCATAGTAAGCCCCCTAATCAAAAAGAGTCGGCTCAGGTGGTACCTTCTGATTCATTTTTCCCGTTATTTCCAACCACGCTTTATCGGGATTTTCCATGAACGAGATGAAGTCAATATAATACATAAGAGTCAGTCTCACCATAGTTACTATCTGAGAGAATGCGCAATGACGTTTAATTTTGCGTGAAAGTACCGTTATGAGCAAATTGGCAATGGGTACTACCCAGGTTTGTATCTGTATTGCATTGACACTGTCTCCGTAGAAGAAATGCAACGGAAAGTTTTGCTTCAGCTGTTTGTAAAGACTCTCAATAGCCCATCGTAAACGATAAATATCAGAAACATCCTCTATACTAAAGCCAAAATTGTTGGTCAGCAGTACTACAGGTTTCTTCTTCTCATCAAAAATCTCCACACGACGTGCATCATGTGTAAGTTCCCCGCAAGTGAAACGCACCTTCTGGTCTGTATGAGTCACAAGTCCTTTGGGATTTACGTAGGTAACGGATTCCAGAACCTCGAATTTTAGATTCTTCTTCATTTTGGTTACATAGCACACCCCTTCCTCCGTAAGACGCTGGAATTGTGCAATGTCTATATACCCTCTATCCATTGCCAGAGTAAAATCTTTGGGTAAAACTTGGCATAACGCTCCAGAAGGCTCGCATATACCTTGGCAAAAAACTCCTGTGGGCGGCGTATATTGGCTTCGGCCAATGTACTGCGCCTTACCAAGTAATTTAAGCCGAGATATTGCAGTTTATGGGCTTCAGCCTTCATGCCGATTACAAGTTCACGCAGGGAATCAAAGTGTTTGAGTACACCGAATAACATCACGATAAGATGCTTATATCCGTCAAAACGTTTCACGTAGGCCTCGCTATCCTTGACAGAATGACTGATTTTGATGATTTCTTCTCTGTCAAGTAAATTAATGACCTGATTATAGACCGGCTGTCCGGTAAAATATGTACTTTTACTCATTGCTAACATTTGTTTGTGGAAATTCAAAGGTAGCAAAAAGGCTGACTTCCAATCTTGGAGGCCAGCCTTAATTTTTATCATTCAAAAAAAGTTTTACCGGACAGCAATAATTAGCATTAAACAAGTATCGTAATCAGCTAATATCAATATCTCAGAGGATTGTAGCAGATGCTAACTTCTCTAAAAGAGTCATTTGTTACAGGAGCAATCTATCTGGTATTCAATGTTATAAGCCGATTCAGAGACGATGTACGTCTGCTGTATTTATACAATGGGCCTAAAACAGGGAAAAGAGGAAGACCTAAAATGTATGCTGGCAAAGTAAACTTGAAAGAATTAAACATGCAGGTCTTATACAGGAAGAAACTACAGTTGATTCAGACAAGACTGTTACCCTTTTATCTGCCGTAGTGCATGCTGTAGCTTTGAAAAGAAACATTAAGGTCATTATAGTAGACTGCGAAGATGAGAATAAGAAAACTCAGGTTCGCAAAGTCTTCTTCAGTACCAATACCTCAATGACAGCCTCGGAAATTTTCTTTACATATAAAAGTAGGTTTCAAGTTGAATTCCTTTATCGAGATGCAAAGAACTATACTGGGCTTACTCATTGCCAAGTAAGAGAGAAAAAGAAATTAAATTTCCATTTTAACGCATCTCTTACTGCTATAAACGTTGCTCATGCGTTCTGTAAAAGCTATGCAAAAGAGAACAGGATTGAACTTTCCGTATCTTCTGCTAAGGTGCTCTTACATAACGCGACACTGATTAAAAGATTTATTTCAATGTCCGGGAAATCACCGAACATGAAATTAAATAACACTATTTTCAAAGAACTCGTTATATATGGCGTCAAGGACGCAGCATAACATTAAAAAATTGACGAACTATTGTTTCAATAAACCAGTACAAAAAAATCTTTTTATACACTTTTGATAATCATTACTTTATTTTACGAGCAACATACAAACAGCCACCATATTACATCCTTTTTTTTCAAATAATTCATTATCTTTGAAAACTTATTTAAGAAAGGAAGTTATATTGGTATATATCAATCATCATTACCAGACCTGTTATCTTATCTATTTTTAATATTTATGGAAACTTATTTAAACTATTAACCATTTATAGTAAAGCCATCACAGATAAGCAATAAAGTTATAAAAACACCTTACTTAAAATCAAACCAAGGATGTAAACAAAAAATATTGAAATGTATAAACTTAAAAATCTATTTATTGTTTTGGGGTACCTTGCGGCAGTATCTGCTACTGCTCAGACTGAATATGTAAACCCTTTGATTGGAACAAATGGGATGGGACATACATTCCCTGGTGCTTGTGCACCTTTTGGAGTTGTTCAGCTTAGTCCTGATACAGATACTCTGTCGCATAGTGTAAACGGCATGTACAATAAAGGAGTATATGCTTATTGTGCAGGATATCAATACGATGATCCAACCATTGTTGGTTTTAGCCATACTCATCTTAGTGGTACAGGACATTCCGATTTGGGTGATATTCTTATTATGCCTACCATTGGTGAACTTAAATTAAACCCCGGACGTGCCGTTAACCCCAATGAAGGCTATCGTTCTCGTTTTAGCCATAATAGCGAAGTTTCCAAACCAGGCTATTACGAGGTTATGCTGGACGACTATGGCATAAAAGTCCAACTAACGGCAACGCAACGTGTGGGCGTTCATAAATATACGTTCCCTAAAGATACACGTCAGGGAAGAATCATACTTGATCTTATACATGGTATATATAACTATGATGGCAAGACTCTATGGGCTACTATAAGGGTAGAAAATGATACTCTTGTGACCGGTTACAGATTGACTAACGGATGGTCTCGTACTAACTATACTTATTTTGCCATGTCTTTTTCCAAGCCAATAAAAAACTATGGATATAAAGACAGAGAACCGGTAAAGTACAACGGTTTCTGGCGTAGATTTAATATCAACAAGAATTTTCCTGAAATGGCAGGAAGAAAACTTGTTTCCTATTTTGAATTTGACACAAAAGACAATCAAGAACTTGAAGTCAAGGTAGCCTTATCTGCAACTAGTACAGCTGGGGCTCTGGCTAATCTTGAGGCAGAAGTTTCAGGAAAGGATTTTGAATCTATAGCAAGCGAAGCTAACGAATCTTGGAATAAAGAACTTTCATCTATAAATATTGAAGGTACTCCTGACCAAAAAGCAATGTTTTATACTTCTTACTATCATACTATGATAAATCCTTCTGTGTATTCAGATGTAGATGGAAATTATAGAGGGCTTGATGGAAATATACATAAAGCAGATGACTTTACCAATTATACTATTTTCTCATTATGGGATACTTATCGTGCCGAACATCCTCTTCTTAACTTGATGAAATCGTCACAAAATAGAGATATGGTTGAGTCAATGATTCGCCATCAGCAACAGAGTGTGCATGGCATGTTGCCAATATGGAGCCATATGGGTAATGAAAACTGGTGTATGAGTGGTTACCATTCTGTATCGGCATTGGCTGATGCTATAGCAAAGGGTGCTGATATAGACAAGGCTGAAGCTCTTAAAGCTATGGTAAAAACATCTAAAGTTCCATATTATGATGGTCTGGACGATTATATGTGGTTAGGCTATGTTCCATTTGACCATTCTTCCACCTCTGCTTCGACTACACTTGAATATTCGTATGATGATTGGTGTATATATAATGTAGCCCAATTAGCAGGTGAGGAAAAAATTGCTGAAGAGTATCGCCGTCGCGCTTTGAATTATCGAAATATTTTCAATAAGGGAATAGGTTTTGCATGCCCTCGTTACTCCGATGGCTCATTCAAGCATAATTTTGATCCTTTGCAGACTCACGGAGAAGGCTTTATTGAAGGAAACTCATGGAATTTCTCTTTCCATGCTCCACATGATGTAAATGGCCTTATAACTCTGATGGGAGGAGATAAGAAATTCTTAAAACGATTGGACGACTTGTTTAACATGGATCTTCCATCAAAATATTATGAAAAGAATGAGGATATAACAAAAGACTGCTTATTGGGCGGATACGTTCATGGGAATGAGCCAAGTCATCATATTCCTTATCTTTACGCATGGACTTCACAACCATGGAAAACTCAATATTGGGTAAGGGAGATTATGAACAGAATGTATAAGAACGACATTAAGGGATTGAGCGGAAATGATGATTGCGGACAGATGTCGGCATGGTATATTTTCAGTTCTTTGGGATTCTATCCAGTATGTCCTGGTACAGACCAATATGTACTTGGTGCACCATATATGCCATATCAAGAACTTATACTGCCAAACGGAAAGAAGTTCGTCATAAAAGCCAATGGAGTAAGTGACAAGAAACGATATGTACGTTCTGTTAAGCTTAATGGCAAAACTTATGAAAAGATGTATATAACCCATGAAGATATAATGTCGGGAGGAGAATTGGAGTTTGTAATGAGTTCGTCTCCAAACAAAGCACGAAGAAAGAAGGCAGAAGACAAACCATATTCTCTCACAGATGGCAAAATATCAGACGACAAGGCAAAATGGGATGGTTACGATGTGGGAGAAATAATTTTCGAAGACAAGGGCAAAGGAACTGAAGGTTCTAAAATTTATTCCCGTATAATAACAGATCCTGAATCTTATATAAAGGATAAGGCTAAGGATGTGCTTAATACATTATATTTCTCTCCACAAGATAGTATTGTTCCTGTACATAAATTACACTATACTCTTGGAAATATAAATGGTGTTTCTGCAAAAGGTGGAGGAAATGGCAATATTGGGATATGGTATAGTACAAAACATATCGAAAAATCGTTTGCAAAGAATGATACTGCACGTCTTGATTATGAGACTAGAGGTGTTTTATTGCACGAACTTACTCATGCTTTTCAGCTAGAACCGCAAGGTATAGGAGACTATGGCACTAATAAGACTTTCTGGGCTTTCATTGAAGGAATGGCAGATGCTACACGTGTGGCAAACGGATGCTTTACTGCCGACGACCGACCTAAGGGCGGTACATATATGGATGGGTATCGTACTACAGGTTTTTTCCTTGTATGGCTTCAAAGAACGAAAGACCCTGATTTCTTGAAGAAATTTAATCATAGTACTCTAGAAGTTATTCCATGGTCTTTTGATGGAGCTATAAAGTATGTGCTTGGAAGTGAATATAGTGTAGACAAACTATGGGATGAATATCAAAAAGAGATAGGAGACAAATAACTTGTTTTTATATAAATCAGATTGGATTTATTCTATATTAATAATCCGTTGACAGAACTAAATTTGTATTCATTTATATCTGTCAACGGGTTTATTATTTGTACCCATTATTATAGGATTGTCTAGACCAACAATCCATAAATATATATTGCATTAAATCAGTTAAAATAGAGTTAGATACATTTTACAACGATTTCTAAAGCAGAAAACTTTTTTTTTATTAAAAATCATTTAGCCAGCCAACCTTTTTATTGACATATTGTTATCTTTGAAGACCAAAAGGTTTTACACAAGTTGAAATTAAAGAAAAATGATTGAATTTCACCCATTGGACTAAGCAAACAAACTAAATTTACAATACAAAATGAACAAAACTAAATTATTCAGTCTAATCATGCTTTTAGCGATAAGCATAACTACAAGTTGCAACAATCAGCCAGACAACAATCAGGAAACAAATGCCAATATATTCACTATAAAAGACATGATACTTCCTGAATCAAGAGCTCCACAAATGGATGAAAATGGAGCTGGGAATTTTATTGATGGAGATAAAAACACTATATTTTTTCTATCAGAAGAAGAAGATATTACAGACAAATTCGTATATACTTACGGGCAGAAATATTATTGGAGCAAATTGCCTATTACATCTAAGTCGGAGGAACTTTCTGTTTCTGCCTGTTATCCTAATGTAGATACCGACACACCGAATGACTTCGAATGGGATGTCAGAGAAAAGAATAATGATATCGACTTCTTATTTTCGACACAAACCTCAATTAAAAAAGGTACTTCAAGCCCTATAGAACTAAGATTCACACATGCTCTACATAAACTGAAAGTAAACGTTTCAGCAGACAAATCAACCATATCGGAAGAGCAGATAAAAGGAGTAAGCATAACGTGCATAGACTTCAAACCTATAGCACATCTTAATCTGTTGACAGGAAAAGCGGTTTCTGCTTCGGGCGATGCAAGTTCGATAGAATCAAAAGATTCAAAAGCGGAATTTATCATACCATCACAAGAAATAGGGAATATAAAACTTTTAATAAAACTAGGAAACAGAGAAAAGATGTATGAGCTTTCAAACAGCATCGTAAATGGCACTCCTCTTACTATATTAGAAAGTGGTAAATCATTGTCTATCAACATTACTGTAAGTGAAAAAGATTTCATCATCAGCGGACAAAGTATTTCAGGATGGGGCAATCAGGGTGAAATCAATGATTCTATCATTATCTGACAATATTGATATGAACAAACCCATACATTATAGTATTCTGCTTACATTATCTTTGATACTTGTAGCCTGCACATCAGCCGAAGATAATATCACATCGTATAAAACTGACGATATTGAGATTGCTGCTACAATAGTCTCTACACGTGCAAACATAGACGAAAGTGGAGAAGGTAACTTCATTTCTGGAGATAAGATAAGACTATTTGCTACAGCCAACAATTCTACCGGTAGAATATCACGTATATTGACTTTCAATGGAAACAAATGGTCTCCCAACCTGAAATGGAGCGAACTTAATGCTTCAAAGACTGTATTGTCGTCATTCTATCCAGCAAACAACAAAGGTGAAAATTCAAGCACCTTTGTGCATGAAATAGTTTCTGACCAAAGCCTCTTTGAGAATTTCCATCAATCCGATTTATTATATGCCAAGGATGAACTGACGGAAAACGAATCTGTAGCAAATCTCAGTTTTTCACATATAATGAGCAGGCTGATAGTAAGACTAGAAAGTGATGGTTCATTCAGTGAAGAAGATATATCAAAAGCTACCATCTCACTGAAGGCTGCAAGCCGCATGACAGTGAACTGCATGACTGGTGAACTTGGCATTCCGAATGAAAGCAAAGAAAAAGACATCATAATGCATCATACACAAGGCAACACTTTTATGGCCATTGTATGCCCTCAAAAAATCTCGGAGAGATGGAGAAATGAAAAATGGATGGAAATAAGGATTGGAAACAAGACTATAATCTACAAAGCTCCCGAAATGCTATCAGACAAATCAAAATTTGACGAGCTACAAAAAGGAAAACAAATTACGCTGAATATATCCTTAAAAAAAGAAGAAACAGATTGGAAAAACAAGACTGTATGGGTATATGGAATCAACAATCCTCCTGTAAATAGTTGGGGCTATGCATCTGTAGTTCCAAAAGAAGAAAAAGGACTTAAATGGAATGATTCTTACGGATGGTACGATTGCAACAAGACACACCCTAATGGAGGAAATGGAAACAATGATTCAAACTTATGTTGGGCGGCTTCAAGTTCAAACCTGTTGCATTGGTGGTTGGAACAGAACAAAGAGTATATTGACAGATACGGTAAATATACTGGTCCTATAAAATACAACAATTCTACGGACTCCGAAATATTCAATCTGTACAAGAAAGAATTTCCAAATACGGGAAATGAAGTTGCAGCAGCATTAAGCTGGTTTATTACAGGAAGATACGGAATTACTGAGAAAAAAGGGGCAGGCTTCTTCAAAGATGTTTTCGGATCAATACATGTAGCTCGTATAACACGTTTTTCGGAAAGGTCATTCCCTGATGAACTGAAAAAAGCTTTTTCAGAAAAATCAGCTATTGAATGTACGATAAGGTACCCTAACCAACAACTTATACATGCCATCACTATCTGGGGAGCCGACTTCGACTCTAAAGGAGATGTAAGTGCTATATATATTACGGAAAACAACGACCGTGACGTAGATGAACAAAGGGAATATATAGATTACAAAGACAGGGTAATAACTCAGGCAGGTATTTTACAAAAAAGAGTCCAGAAGAAACCAGACGGCAACTATTATATGGAAAGTAGTATTGCAGATGTATTCAACTTCAGAATTGAAGAGCTGAACATCCTTGGACTGATGGAAGACAAATGGGAGGAATATTTTGCAAAACATGTACATACTAACTGAAAAAAAACCTGATTTCCCAAGATACTAAAAAAATATGTAGACGGGCAAGTTCTGACTGAGTGAAGTTAGAGCTTGCCCGTTTTTTTTGCAGGTGCAGAGTCCAACAGCAAATGCAACGTTAGTAAAAATTTTTGAAGAAGCAAG
>JAHHQV010000080.1 GCA_020026175.1 Phocaeicola sp.
GATAAAGATGTGCCCATGTTTTGATGCTAAGAAGGAGTATTCAGATTTGCTTGTAGTATGAAATACCTACCATATCTTTTGATTACAGCACTGGCCTTCTGTTTAGGTTGGTGCAGCCGGTCACCTTCGGTAAAGGACGTTTCAAAGTACGATACCCTACAGAGTGAACCTATTGTAATTACCAAAGTCAAGGTAGACACTCAGCTGATTATATCTCCATTCCCTTATCTTGCATGGATAGACCATACTGATACGATAAGAACGGACAGTTGTGTACATCTAAGGGAATATAAAGAGTACCAGGATAGCAGTTACTATGCGAGAGTTAGTGGTGTTGCTCCAAGGCTGGATGAACTTCAGATATATCCTAAAACCGTGTATCAGACTAAGTACATTTACAGGGATATACATCATAAAAAGAAGAAATGGGGGATTGGTTTAAGTGCAGGGTATGGTGTAACCAAGCATGGCTTATCTCCAGTACTTGCTATAACAATAAATTATAATCTTTGGCAGTGGTAAAAATTTAATAGCCCTCAAAGGAGTTATCCTAAGAGGGCTTATTTGTTTTATTCGTTTATATCAGGGAATAAATTTATAGCCTCTTGCTTTTTGCGATCCAGAACCTTCGCATAAATTTGGGTAGTTGCCAGCTCCTTATGTCCCAATAACTTTGATACAGTGTAAATGTCAGCTCCTAAGTCAAGCATTGTTACAGCGAATGTATGTCTACCGGAATGAAATGTCACATCTTTGATAATTCCTGCAATCATACACCAGCGTCTGAGTTCCAATAAAGTCTGGGAATTATACCGGAATCCAGAGAATACCTTTTCATCAGGATTTCTCCGTTCACCCATATACACCTCCGCCTGTTTGTTTATATCAAGATATTCCTGTCCTCCTGTCTTTTTTTGCTTGAAGACGATTCTGGTAAACTCCCCGAATTTTTGCACTTCACTCCAAACCAGCTTTTCTATATCACTTTTTCTGATTCCCGTCAGACACGAGAACAGGAATGCACGTTTTAGTACTGGGTACTTACAGTCCGTCTTGGCAAGCAGCTTGACTTCATCAAAGGTAAGATATACCCTTTCCGTTTCGTCAGGCTTAAACCCCTCAATTCCTCTCAATGGATTTATCGGTATAATTCTGTCGTCAAAAGCCTTGTTAATACAAGCTCTCAGCTTATTGAAGTAGGAAACCTTGGAGTTCTGCGACAATGGTTTTGTCTCAGCCTTATAATTTAGCCTTCTTTTATGTGCATCTTTTGTAACACCATTAAGATATTGTTTGAACCCTTCGATCCATTCTGGTGTAATATCCTTGAATGTCGTTTTTCCCGAACAGTATCTTTCAAGATGTTTTAGGCAACTATACCAATTACCCCAATTCCCTCTACTTTCAATATTCCCTCGTCTTTCATCACACATCTTTCTATAATATTCAAGGAATGGAACATCTTGTTTGAACTGGCTTGTGAAGCCATATTCACCATTTTGAATTTCTATCTGCCTTTTGGCTCTTATGGCTTGTGCTGTAGCTAGTGTCTGTTTGTTCTGCTCTCTTTCAATTGGTGTCTTTGCATTAATCAGATAGAGTTTCAAAAACTCGTATTCTCTTTTCCCGTTTCTGTAAATGTCTAGATACAGGCTTTTGTTTCCGTTTGCTAGTTTCTTTTCTCTGAGTGTAACGGGGGATTTGTCTGTCTTAGGTGTTCTCTTTTCTTTTGATGCTGCCATACTGGTAAGTATTATTAAGTCTGTTACTTTTGTTGCTCATTTTTGTAGTGAGTAACAAATCAGCAACAAAAATACAACAAAAAAGATATAAACAAAAGAAAAGTCAGCAAATAAAAAGTAAATATTTGCAACCTTTGTAAATTGCTGTATATTAGTGTGATTTGTTGCTTTTGTTTTGTCGTTTTTTAGCTTTTGTATTCAGTAACAAAATGAGGTTTCACTTTCCCACACAGAAATGCTTAAATATATTACCAAGCACTTCATCTGTAGTGATTTCGCCACCTACAATTTCTGCCAGATGGAAGAGACATTCCCTTAGATCTTGTGAAACCAAATCACCTGATAAGTTCATTTCCAGGCCATCTTTTACGGTATAAAGATTATCAAGAGCATGTTTTAGAGCTTCATAATGTCTTACATTGCTTACCACAACATCGTTTTGTGACAGTTCTGGCAATGAAGCCAGTTTCACCATAAGTTCTTCTAATTCCTGTATCCCTGTTTTATATTTAGCAGAAATTCTTACAGAATGTATAAAAGATTTTGATGTTAAGATTTCCGGTAGGGGATTATCGTTGCCCAAATCTGATTTGTTTAGAACTATTACCACTTCTTTATCTTCCAGTTCTGGCAAGAGCTTTTGTGTCAGTTGTATAAAATTATCGTCTATTCTACTTGAGTCCACTACCCAAAGAACAATTGAAGCCTGTCTTAGTTTTTGGAAACTTTTTTCTATTCCAATGCTTTCTATCTTATCAGATGTTTCACGTATACCAGCAGTATCTATAAGTCTGAAGAGTACGCCTCCAATGTTTATAGTATCTTCTATAACATCGCGTGTAGTGCCATGAATGTCACTAACTATGGCTCTTTCTTCATTCAATATTGTGTTTAGTAATGTTGATTTACCCGCATTTGTTTCTCCTATAATAGCTACCGGCACACCATTCTTTATTACATTACCCACACTAAAAGAATGTACTAGGTTTGTTATTACTCCTTTTATCTTTTCGACTAGTTCTAGGAGTTCGCTGCGATCGGCAAATTCAAGGTCTTCGTGGTCGCTGAAATCTAATTCTAGTTCCATTAGTGATGTGATATGCAGAAGCTGGTCGCGTAGAATTGCGAGCTCTTTACTGAAGCCTCCTCTCATTTGGTTGATGGCCATTTTATGAGAAGCCTCTGAATTGGCAGCTATTACATCAGCTATAGCTTCAGCCTGGCTGAGGTCCATCTTACCGTTTACAAAAGCCCTTTGAGTAAATTCTCCTGCTGAAGCAGTGCGACATCCGTTCGCTATAAGAAGTTGCATTACTTTTTGAAGAATAAATGCTGAACCATGACATGAAATTTCAGTTGAGTCCTCTCCTGTATAAGAATGAGGTGTTCTGAATAAACTGATTAGTACCTCGTCTATTATTTCACCTTTATCGTTAAGGATATTTCCGAAAGCAAGAGTATGAGATTCCCTTTCTGACAGTTTTTTTCCATTGTTGGCTGGTTGGAATATTTTATCGGTTATTGCTATAGCATCTTTTCCAGAAACTCTAATTACTCCTATTGCTCCTCCTTGAGCCGTTGCTATTGCACATATAGTATCATCTATTTGGAATATGTTCATTGTGAGTCTTGTCTATTACTTTCTGTTTTGATTATGATAATGATTCAGATTGTAGACTATTGTCTGAAGGTCTGAAAAATAAGTTAATTGTTTTTTGCTTATAAGATTAATATAAGTGTGATGAGAGTATTTGTATTGTTTCTTCAAGATATTGCTTATCTGTATCGTCAAATGTATTCAGCTCATCGCTATCAATATCAAGAACACCTTTTATTTCACCGTTATGGATTATTGGCACTACAATTTCAGATTTAGATAGAGAACTGCATGCTATATGCCCAGGAAACTTATCTACATCTGCCACAACCTGTGTCTTTTCTTCAGCCCATGCTGTTCCGCACACACCTCTTCCTTTTTTTATTCTATAGCAAGCCACGCTTCCTTGAAAAGGTCCAAGATGTAATTCGCCATCCTTTATCATATAAAAACCTGTCCAAAAGAAGTTGAAAGCTTCTTTAAGGGCAGCAGTGGTATTGGCCAGTACACTTATTTCATCTTTCTCTCCGTCTATTAGCAGTGAGTATTGTTGAATAAATTGTTTATATTTTTCTTCTTTGTTTTTTATATTATTTTGCTTGAAACTTGTTTCCATTGTGTCTTGAATTTAAATTCTGTCCAATACTAATTTGATGAGGTCGTCTATTTGGTTTTTATATCCGGTATTTGCTTCTTTAGTTACTCTATTGGCAATGACCATACATACGGTAGTAGCTTTGTGTCCTTGTAGTATGGAAAGACCAGCCAATGCCGAACTTTCCATTTCATAGTTTGATATTTTATGACCTTCATATTCAAAACTTTGGATTTTAGTATTTTGGTTTGGGTCGGCCAGTGGCATACGGAGTTTTCTGCCTTGTGGCCCGAAAAAACCTCCACAAGATACAGTGACTCCTTTTACCATATCATTGCCAGCAATTCTTTCTGTCAATTCCTTATTGGCATGAATGACGTATGGTGCTGGTGCACACATGTTCCCGCTCCATCCTAAATGGTTTATCAGAGCTCTTTCCATAGTAAGGTCGCACACGGAATTCCTTCCTTGGTAGAAGTTTAGCAGACCATCAAATCCTATTGATATTTCTGAACATATAAATGTTCCTGCAGGAGTATATGGTTGTAATCCTCCGCATGTGCCTATTCTAACTATTTCCAGCGATTTTAGTTCTTCTTTTTCTTGTCTTGTACTGAAGTTAATATTTGCCAAAGCATCTATTTCATTCATTACAATATCTATATTGTCACATCCTATTCCAGTGGAAACAACAGTTATTCTTTTGCCATTGTATTTTCCTGTAATAGTCTTGAATTCACGGCTTTCTATTTCACATTCTCTGTTTTCAAAGTGAGAGGCTACTAATGACACTCGTCCCGGGTCTCCCACGAGGATGATTTTATCTGCCATTTGTTCTGGTTTTACATGAAGATGAAAAACAGATCCATCTTCATTAATAATAAGTTCTGATGGTGCAAAATATTCTTTCATTGTATGTTGATGTTATTTATTATTTCTTAATTCAGTATTTCGTACTTTTATAGATAGGGTTTCTATTTCTTTTCTAAGTTCTTCAACTCTTTTTTCCTTGTCAATCATTCCAGGAATCATAGTATTTTTTGCTGATTGATTGGAGTTGATGTACTTTTCTCTTAATATTTCTAGTTCTTTTTCAAGGCTTGTCAAATCTTGCTTTTTTCTGTCAAACTTTTGGAATAGTTCTTTAGCTTCTACCGAACTAAAATCTTTAAGAGAGTGATAAGTTTTGTTATCATCTATAATAAAAGTGAAATCTTTATTTTTTACCGTTTCTTTTGAGGTTGAATATATTATTTTAGCAAGTCTTTGTTTTCCTTTAATAACTTCATCTTTATTTCTTTGTGTAAGGGCGATATTGTCTAGTTTTGCCAATGAAATGATTGTGTTTGGGTCTTCTGTCTCAAAATTATATGTTTCACCCGATTCGTTAGGGACGAATACATATACGCAAACAGTATCTTTTGGTTGAAATCTGTCAGAAGCAAACCAGCCTAGATTATTGTAATCGTCTATAGCATACATGTAGTCATTGTATTGAGAATTGAATGGGAACCCAATATTGTCTGGTTTGAAATATAAGTTTTCATCAGAGTCTGATCTCGTTATGAAAATGTCATATTTCCCAACACTTTCTTCTTCATTTGAACTGAAGTATAGAGTAGTGCCGTCTGAGTTCAAGTATGGAAACTTCAAGTTTGAATCAGAATCGTTTATTCCTTTTAGTTTCTGAGGGTTACTCCAATTGTTTATAAGTCTTACACTTGCATATAGCTTTGAGTATCCATTGTCAACAGATTGTGAAAAAAGTTTTTTGTCACCCATTTCATTTATGAATTCAGTGTCTTGGGTGTCTATTATATCTATACTATCATTGGGTGTTATATTGTTTTTTATAAGATTTATGATACCAGCCTGACTTCCTAGTTTATATGCATCAAGAAATTTTTTTTTGTCTATAGTAAAGCTATCTATGACAGTTATTACGGAAGTACTTTTCAACATTCGTTCACCTTTTCTATATTTAGCCATCAAAGCTTCGGCTTCTGATGTATCTCTTCTTTTTTTATCTAACCAATATATATGTTGTTCCAGATTCTCTATTGCATCGTCAAATCTGTATAAATCATAATATGCTTTACTTACATATAGGAAAGCATTGATAACTTTTCTTGCGACACTTTTTTCCAGATAAGGTAGTCCTTTTTTCATTTCGTTTGTTTCATAACAACATGCCCCATACCAGAAATTGTAACTGGCATTTGAAGGGGATTGTCTAACTAATCTTTCGAAAACAGGTTTTGCCTTTTCAAATTCTCCCTTTTCAAACCATTCCTTGGCTTGAGATAGAGTTTGTGCGCCAAGTCCTGTACTTAAACTGAGAAGTATGGCTGCTAATTTAAAAGTTTTATTTATAGTCATTATTGTATTTTTTATATTCAATTACCAAAAATACAAAAAAACTTCATAATATAATGTTTTTGAATATTCAAATTTCAGACTTCTTCCATAAATCGTACTTTTCTTGTATTTTTGCAGACATATTTTTCTGATAAATTATGGTAAAAAGAACTGAAGATGATAAATTGCTTTATAGGATTAATAAAAAATTCTTGAAAGGTATTGTAGATTATGGTTTGATAGAAGATGGAGATAGAATATTGGTAGGTCTTTCTGGAGGAAAAGATTCTTTGGCTTTGCTGGAACTTCTGGCACATCGTTCCAAAATATATAAGCCTAAATTCTCTGTGGTAGCTGTACATGTAGAAATGTCGAATATAGAATACAAATCGGATACAGAATATTTGCGCATGTATGCAGAATCTTTGGATGTTCCGTTTGTTACATATACAACTTCATTCGATCCTACTACAGATACAAGAAAGTCTCCTTGTTTTCTTTGTTCATGGAATAGGAGAAAGGCTTTATTTACTGTTGCTAAAGAGCATGGATGTAATAAAATAGCTTTGGGACATCATATGGATGATATACTTGAAACTCTGCTTATGAACATGACCTTCCAGGGAGCGATAAGCACTATGCCTCCGCGTTTGGTGATGAAGAAATTTGATATGTCAATTATTCGTCCTATGTGTCTTATTCAAGAGACTGACCTGATAGAACTTGCTAAATTAAGAGGGTATAAAAAGCAGATCAAGAATTGTCCATACGAGAAAGACTCTCATCGCTCTGATATGAAGAGTTTTATGGATATGCTAGATAAGATGAATCCTGAAGCAAAATATAGTCTTTGGAGTAGTATGAGCAATATTCAGGAAGATATGCTTCCTGTATTGATGAAATTTGAACAGAATAAATGACAATAATATCAACAGAAATGTTTACAAATGGTTTGTTTTCAGTTGTATTACTGATTCTATCTAATATTTTCATGACATTTGCCTGGTACGGTCATCTTAAACTACGAGAATATAGTTGGTTTGAATCCTTGCCGCTTATTGGAGTGATTGTATTCAGTTGGGCAATAGCTTTTTTCGAGTATTGTCTTCAAGTTCCTGCTAATAGGTTAGGTTTTAAAGACAGTGGAGGGCCTTTTGATATTATGCAATTAAAGGTTATTCAGGAAGTGATAACACTTGTTGTTTTTACGGTATTTTCTACAATAGCCTTTAAGATGGAACTTAAATGGAATCATTTGGCAGCCTTTTTTTGTTTAGTATTGACAGTATATTTTATATTTAAAAAATAGGGTGTTCAGTTCCATGTTCTAAAATCAGCTTACTTTTTTGAGTGTTTTGGA
>JAHHQV010000081.1 GCA_020026175.1 Phocaeicola sp.
AGCGAGGCTTTTTTATTGTCTAAAGTAAAGTTCTGTCGACAGGTATCTTTCACCGGTATCGGGCAGTATTACTACAATGTTTTTGTCTCTATATTCATCATTGGTAGAAAGCTGTATGGCTGCATACAGTGCTGCTCCCGATGAAATTCCGCATAACACACCTTCTTTCTGTGCTATAAGTCTTGCCGTCTGCATGGCATCTTCGTTTTTTATTCGTATAACGCTGTCTATAATCCCAGTATTTAGAATGTCTGGTATGAATCCGGCTCCTATACCCTGTATCTTATGTGGTCCTGGTCTTTCTCCGGAAATGACAGCCGATGTGTCTGGCTCTACGGCAATAACCTTGACAGAAGTTTTTTTCTCTTTCAGTTTTTTTCCTGTTCCGCTTAGGGTACCTCCCGTCCCTACACCTGCCACCAAAATGTCTATTTCCCCTTCTGTGTCATTCCATATTTCTTCTGCTGTGGTATGGTAGTGTGCTTCTGGGTTGGCTTCGTTGCAGAATTGCTGAAGTATTATAGAGTTTTCGGTAGACTCTTTCAGTTCTTCTGCTTTTTCTATTGCCCCTTTCATCCCTTTAGCGCCATCTGTCAAAACAACTTCTGCTCCGTATGCTTTCAGTAGCAATTGTCTTTCTTTGCTCATTGTTTCCGGCATGGTGAGAATCACTTTATATCCTTTCAGCCCGGCTATCCATGCCAGTCCTACTCCTGTGTTTCCGCTTGTCGGTTCTATGATTGTTCCTCCGGGCATTAGTGACTTGTTTTTTTCTGCATCTTTAATCATGCTTAGTGCAGCCCTGTCTTTTATACTTCCTCCGGGATTGAACATTTCCAGTTTGGCAATGATGGCTGCTTTCGAGCCGAATATCTTTTCTATGCTGTTTAGTCTCAACATAGGTGTTTTGCCTATAAGTTCGGTGAGTGAATTTTTGATGTTTTGCATAATTATGAAAAAGAGTTCATGACTTGACTTAAAGTAAATCATGAACTCTTTATTTTATATTTTTCAGGAAAGCGGTGTTTCCCTTAAGATTCGTATTCTTTTTTTCTTTTGGGGTTCATAGGAAACCATCCTTTTTTTACTCTTTCTTTTTGGTCGAATATCTCTTTTATGGTCCAGAATGATGAAAACGAGAAAACTCCAAGAAGAGATGATATAAGTATATTGTCGATAAATACAGAACCTGCAGTGCCTATTATGCCAAGCAGCAGGAATATCCACCAACATTTTGTACCCCAATAGTATTCGGCTTTGATTACTACCGGATGAAACAATCCTATTATAAGGAATGTGCTTAAACCTATGATAATACCTTCTAAGTTGAAATTTTCAAACATATTAGCTATTTGTCAGTGTGTATTGGAATTTCTTTTTTAATGCTCTGTTCTAATGAAATAAGAGTTTCTGTTGCTATAACTCCCGGTATTTCCTGTATCTGAGAGTTCAGCAATGACATCAGATGTTCGTTGTCGGAAGAATAAAGTTTTGTAAGCATAGTGTAAGGACCTGTAGTGAAATGACATTCCACTATTTCAGGAATCTTCATAAGTTCTGTAACTACACTTTTATACATAGAACCCTTTTCGAGTTTGATACCTACATATGTGCATGTCATATATCCAAGGCTCTTTGGATTTACGTGATAGCCTGAGCCTATTATAACACCCAGATCAATCAGTCTCTGTACTCTTTGGTGTATTGCTGCACGTGAAACTCCACATTCTGCTGCAACATCTTTGAAAGGAATACGCGCATTCTGTGAAATGATTTCCAGAATCTGCTTGTCTAATTTATCAATCTTTTCCATAATAGTATGTTCTTTTATATCATTTTGTAAGCAAATGTAGAAAAAGTTTTTTATTAAATAGCTTTTTTATTTGAAAAAACGAAGATATTTAATGTAATTTGAGCGTTTTATCTTAATAATGTCAATCTTTTTTATTGTTTTGTTTGATAAAAGATATTGTTACTTTCTTTATGATATAAACAAATATATGTAATGATTTGTTCTTTATGTCAAAATATTAAGTTATTGTTATTATTTCTGCTAACTTTGTGTCATTGAATCAAAAAACTAGAATTATGCATCCATTGCAATTGTTCAAATATTGTCCCGAGTGCGGATCTTCTCATTTTGAAGTAAATAATGGGAAATCAAAAAAATGCAGAGACTGCGGATTTGTATATTATTTTAATCCAAGTTCTGCTACCGTTGCCTTTATTCTGAATTCTAAAGATGAACTTTTGGTGTGTTGTCGTAAAAATGATCCGGCCAAAGATACGTTGGACCTTACAGGAGGTTTTGTTGACATGTGCGAGACCGGAGAGGAAGGTGTGACTAGAGAGGTTAAGGAGGAAACCGGACTGGAAGTAGTAGAGACGAAGTATCTTTTTTCTTACCCTAATACGTATCTTTATTCGGGATTTCTGGTGCATACATTGGATATGTTTTTCTTGTGCAAGGTGGCGGATGATTCAAAGATTGAAGCCATGGATGATGTTTCAGACTCTTTCTGGCTTGCTTTGGACAAAGTCAATCCTCGGGAATTTGGCCTTGATTCTGTACGTACAGGGCTGATACGTTTTTTAGAAGAATATAAACTGAACAAATATAGATAATATGATGAAAAAAAGGAATGTTGTCTGGATAGCAGGTATGATGAGTATAATGCCTCTGGCTGTAGATGCTCAGTCGGTTGAACCTGTAACAGGCTCACAACGTCTGTTTGACGACGGTAGGCAGTTGTTTTTGCGACATGATTATGCTGCTGCTCGTCAGACTCTTGCCCAATATATAAAATCGGATGGAGACTTGGAGTATGCCGATGAGGCTGAGTATATGATTGTATGTACAGCTTACGAACTGGGCATGCACGACAGGATAGAAACAATGGAGAACTTCCTGAAGGCTCATCCTGAAACAAGACATTCCAACAGGGTAAAGGCTCTTATAGCTTCGGCATATTTCTTCGACGAAGATTATCAGAAGGCCATAGCATGTTACAAAGAATGTGACCTTGATGCCTTGAATAATGCAGAGCAGGAGGATAACCTCTTCAGAATGGCTCAGTCGTATCTTAAGGCGGGCAATCTGGAAGAAGCTGCTGCCTGGTTTAAGGCTTTGTTGTCTGTTGGAGGGAAGTATGAAGATGATGTGATATACAATCTGGCATATATAGATTATGCTCAGGGTAAATATGCTTCTGCCATGAAGGGTTTTGATAAGGTGAAGGATTCTGGTAAATATGCTGCTGTAGCTCCGTATTATCTGGCAGACATTAATCTGATAAACGGCTATGCAAGCAAGGCACGCAATATGGCCGAACAATATCTGGGCGAGTATCCTACTCACGAAAAGAGTGGCATGATGAAACGTATTGCCGGTGAGGCTGCTTATTCGCAAAAAGACTATATATCTGCAATCCGTTATCTGGAGGAGTACAGAAAGGAAGTGACTCATCCTTCAAGGAATGCATTCTATAAGTTGGGTATGAGCTATTTCTATACGCAGGTATACTCGAAGGCTGCCGAATGTCTTGGCCATACAACTGATGCAAAGGATGAGATGACTCAGAATGCTTATCTTAATATGGGACTTTCCTTCCTCCAACTGAAGGAAAGAAATCAGGCACGTATGGCTTTCGAGCAGGCTTCTACATTCAATTTCGACAGACAGGTAAAGGAACAGGCTTTGTATAATTACGCATTGTGCATACACGAAACTTCTTATTCGGCTTTTGCAGAATCGGTGACGGTATTCGAGAGGTTCTTGAATGAATTTCCTTCTTCTGTATATGCTGATAAAGTGAACGATTATCTGATAGAAGTGTATATGAATACTCGTAGCTATATGGCTGCTCTTAATTCGATTGCCAAAATAAGCCAGCCAGGTACACGTATACTTGAGGCTAAACAGAAATTGTTGTTCAGACTTGGAACTCAGGCTTTTGCACAGGCTTCGTTTGAAAATGCCATTGATTATTTCTCACAGTCTCTTCAGCTTGGAAGATATAGTGTAAAGACAAAGGCTGATGCTTATTTCTGGAGAGGTGAATCGAAGTTCAGACTGAAGAATTATGAACCTGCCGCTGCCGATTTCAGACAGTATTTGGAATTTTCTAATGACAGAAAGAGCAGAGAATATGGTCTGGCTTTGTATAATCTGGGTTATACGTCTTTCAAACAGAAGAAATACGATAATGCTTTGATATGGTTCAACCGTTGTGTGCAGTCGGGAAGTGGAATAGATACTTCTGTAAGAGGAGATGCTTATAACCGTGCGGGCGACTGCTATTTCTATAACAGACAGTTTGATGAGGCAAAAGCTCAATATGCTCAGGCTGTAGCCGTGGAACCTTCGTTTGGAGACTATTCTTTGTTCCAGGAGGGGTTTGTGAAAGGTCTTCAGAAAAACTATGCAGGAAAGATAGAAACTCTTAATTCGTTGCTCTCAAAATATCCTTCATCGCAGTATATTGATGATGCTCTTTATGAACAGGGAAGGGCTTTTGTACAGATGGAACAGTCGGGAAATGCTATAGGACGATATAAACTTTTGGTGGAACGCTATCCTGAAAGTCCGCTTTCGCGAAAAGCAGCCAATGAAATAGGTCTTCTGTATTATCAGAATGACAAATACAACGAGGCCATTGCTGCCTACAAGAATGTCATTTCTTCTTATCCAGGCAGTGAAGAAGCACGTATGGCACAGCGTGACTTGAAGTCATTGTATATCGACATCAATAAGGTGGATGATTTTATGGATTATGCTTCTTCTATACCAGGAGGAACAAGCTTCAATGTGAGCGAGAGGGATTCTCTTACTTATATAGCTTCGGAAAGGGCATACATGCGTGGAAATATAGCTGAAGCAAAATCGGGATTTACTCATTATCTGCAATCTTTCGGTCAGGGTGCATTCAGTGTAAATGCTTATTATTATCTTGGCATTATAGCTTATAATGAAAAGGATTATGTTCAGGCTGGTAGTTTCTTGGGTAAAGTAGTGGAATATCCTGACAGTAAATTCTCGACTGAAGCCATGAACCTTTGTGCGGGAATGGCTTATAACGGAAAAGAATATTCAAAGGCACTGGAACTTTACAAGAGGCTGGCTGATAGAACCGGAAATCAGGAGGAGAGAATCATGGCTGAGACTGGAGCTATGAGAAGTGCTAAGATGATGGGAGATAATAAGGAAATCATTCAGTCGTCATCTGCTCTTCTGGCCAACAGCAAGCTTGTGCCCGAAATAATGACTGAGGCACGATATGACAGGGCAAAGGCTTTGATACAAACCGGACAGAAAAATGAAGCATTGGCCGACCTGAAGGTATTGGCTAAAGATACACGAAATGTTTATGGTGCAGAAGCCAAGTATCTTGTGGCTCAAATATGTTTTGATGAGGGTAAGGTGAAAGAGGCTGAAAAGGAAATACTTGAATATATTGAAGTAAGTACACCTCATGCTTATTGGTTGGCTAGGGGTTTTGTCCTTTTGTCTGATGTATATGTCAAATTGGGACGTAATCTTGAAGCAAAACAGTATCTGCTGTCTTTGAAACAGAACTATAATGAAAGTGATGATATAGCGGATATGATAGAAACAAGATTGTCAAAACTTAATACAGAGAAGCAATGAATAAATATGATAGATTGATATTGGTGTGTGCCGGAATAGCTGTATCTTCGAGCGTTTCTGCACAAGAGCATCGTAACGATACAACCGTAAACCGTACTGTAGTTGTGGAAAATCAGTATAATCCTGAGGTTATGGATGCTTTTAAGGTAAATGTGCTGCCTAAAATAGAAGAACCGGCCGTTGCAAAGAAGCAGATAGACTATGCAACTGAAGGGCATCTCTTGTCAAGGTTTTCAGTTCAGCCTATGGATGCCATTACAAGAGATATAGAGCAGAAAAAGGCTAGGAGAGGGTATCTTAGGGCTTCGTATGGCAACAGGAATAATACGGATGTGAAAGGTGCTTATCTGTGGAATATTACAGATAGAGACTGCCTTGATGTAATGGCTTCTTTTTATGGATTTTCGGGAGATATGTATGGATATGATATTGATGATAATATAGGTATCCCCGAAATAAATGAAGAAAAGGAATGGAAACATAAATTTTTCCGTACTGATGTTTCTCTTGATTATAGCCATGCTTTTGATAAAGTGAAATTGTCTTTGGGAGGTGCTTTTGCATCGCAGTCATTCAAGTATATGCCTGATATTAAATTGCAGGATAATGGTGATGGAATGTCTGCCTCAAGCCGTGGTACACAGAGCCTGAACATTGGGGAAGGTTTCATTGGGGTGTCGTCTGTAGAAGGTGCTACACCGTTGGAATTTGGACTTAGAACCGGATTCAGAATCTTCAAACACGATGGTATATTGCCTTTATCGGTAGGTATATCCGAAAAGGTTATTCATACAAAAGGATATTTATACGGCAATTTGTCGGAAGAACAGATGGTTGGTGCAGATTTGTCAATGGATAATGTGATGTATGATAATGTACTGAAGAATTTTTCATTGATACGGTTGAATCCTAATTATAGACTTGTCAGTGGCGGGTTGAAACTTAGTGCTGGTGTTAACCTCGATTTGCAGACTGGATATTCTTCAGGCTTCAAGGTTTCTCCAGATGTAAGACTTGATTATAATTTTGCAGGAAGTTTTGTATTGTATGCAGGCGTGAATGGAGGTACTAAGCTGAATGATTTCAGAGCATTGAACGGGGTGTCTCCATATTGGTTGCCGTCTTGTCAGACAAAAACATCCTACACTCCTTATGATGCAAGCATAGGCCTGAAAGGCTCTCCAGCCAACGGGTTTGGACTGAACTTGTATGGAGGATATAAGGAAGTGAAAGATGAGTTGTTCTCTTTACCTTATGCAATGGATGGGGTAGTAATCAATTCTTTTTCACAATCTAAAGCCAAAGTGGCGTACGCTGCATTAGGCATCGATTATGCATATAGGGATTTTATAGATTTAGGCTTTGATATGGGGTATCAGAACTGGAAGGCTAAAGAAGGAAATGATGCTTTGTTATGGTTGAAACCAGAGTTCTATATTGATGCAAAAGCAAGGTTGAGAATATTTGAAGGATTGCATGCTTCATTGAGGTACTTGTACGAAGGTAGAGTTTCTACATTGGGTAAGAGAGCAAAGGCTGTAAACGATTTGAGCTTGAATTCGGACTATAACTTTAATGATAGATTTAATGTATTCCTGGGGCTTAATAATCTGATGAATTCTAAATATATTACAGAAACAGGTTATCCGATTCAGGGATTTAACATCATGGCAGGTGTAAGTCTTAATTTTTAGTGAAAGGTATATCAGGCATAAATCCTGATAGTTGAATTTATTAAATGAAGAAGCCTTCCATTCTATTTTGTTGGTATCTGCAAAGTAGAATGGAAGGCTTCTTCATATAGTTTATAAGGCTTGTTATCTATTCATTATTATTACTGTCCGCTAAACATTTTTGAGCGATAAAAAAATTAGGGCTGATTCCA
>JAHHQV010000082.1 GCA_020026175.1 Phocaeicola sp.
AGGTCAGCATTACCCAGATGTAGAGATTCCACAAGCTTGTTAAAGGTAGAAACAAACTGTATTTGTTGTTTGTTAACTCCGTTTTTTTTAGAAGTGTATTAATGCTTTGATTTATAAGAATGGTCAAAAATGTTAATTTATACATCTTATTCAATCACTCATAAAAATTGCATTATCTTTGAATTCTGAATTTTAAAAGATTAGTTTATGAAGAAGATAGTCATAGCAATAGACGGTTTTTCATCTTGTGGCAAGAGTACAATGGCTAAAGATTTGGCAAGAGAAATTGGTTATATATATATAGATAGTGGTGCTATGTATCGTGCTGTTACTCTATATTGTATAGAAAATGGAATCTTTGATAAAGATAATAATATAGATGAGTCTTTGCTTAAGGGGAAAATAGAAGAAGTCAATATATCATTCAAATTGAATCCGGAAACTAAAGTTCCGCAGACATTTCTAAATGGCGTGAATGTAGAGAATAAGATACGCACGATGGAAGTCTCTTCCAAAGTGAGTTATATTGCAGCTATAGGATTCGTGAGAGAGGCTTTGGTAAATCAGCAGCAGCTTATGGGAAATGAAAAAGGTATTGTGATGGATGGTAGAGACATAGGTACTACGGTGTTTCCTGATGCTGAACTGAAGATTTTTGTTACAGCATCGGCTGAGGTCAGAGCACAACGCAGATATGATGAGCTTAAGGTAAAAGGTCAGTCGGCTTCTTTTGAGGAAATCCTTCATAATGTGGAAGAAAGGGATAGGATAGATCAGACAAGAGAAGTAAGTCCGTTGAGAAAGGCTGATGATGCTATACTTCTGGACAACAGTCATATGACGATTTTGGAACAAAAAGAATGGTTGAGAAATGAATTTGAAAGAGCAATTAACTCATAATATAGAAATAGATAAAGGCTCTGGGTTTTGTTTTGGTGTTACTACGGCTATCAATAAGGCTGAGGAAGAACTGAAACATGGTACTCCTTTATATTGTCTTGGAGATATTGTACACAATGATCAGGAGTGTGAGCGCTTAAAGAAAATGGGGCTTATAACTATAAATCATGAGCAGTTTGCTGAGTTGAAGAATGTAAAAGTCCTGTTAAGAGCTCATGGAGAACCTCCTGAAACTTATGAAACAGCCAGAAAAAATAATATCGAAATAATAGATGCCACATGTCCTGTTGTACTTAGGCTACAGAAACGCATAAAGCAGGAATATGACAATAAAGATCATGAAAGGGGAAAGCAGATTGTAATTTATGGCAAAAACGGTCATGCTGAAGTGCTGGGACTGGTAGGCCAGACTAAAGGTGAGGCTATTGTCATAGAAAAGCTGGATGAAGTGGGCAAGATAGACTTTTCGAAGGATATCAGGCTTTATTCTCAGACCACAAAATCCCTGGACGAGTTTGGGCAGATAGTATCTTATATAGAGCATAACATAAGTGGTGATGCTACTTTCCAATATTTTGATACTATATGTCGTCAGGTGGCAAACCGCATGCCTAATATAAGAGAATTTGCAGCTTCTCATGATGTTGTATTGTTTGTGTGCGGTCATAAGAGCTCAAATGGGAAAATTTTGTTTCAAGAGTGTAAGAATGTAAATCCTAATACTTATCAGGTTGATAAGCCGGAAGAGATAGAACATTCATGGTTTAAAGGTGCAAAGTCTATTGGCATTTGCGGTGCAACGTCTACTCCTAAGTGGTTGATGGATAAGTGTAAGAGTGTTATTGTGGACAAAATTTGATATAAACTTATATTGAAATTCGGTGCAATGTATTCTATTTATAAAACATTTTTGTACATTTGTGCCGATATAATAAACTAATTTACATTCAATATGGCAACTATTAAATGCATCGGTATCCTTACTTCGGGAGGAGATGCTCCAGGTATGAATGCGGCCATACGTGCAGTGACACGTGCTGCTATTTATAACGGATTGAAAGTTAAAGGTATTTATAGAGGTTATAAAGGACTTATAACAGGTGAAATACAAGAGTTTAAAACTCAAAATGTAAGTAATATTATACAGCTTGGCGGTACTATCCTTAAGACGGCCAGATGTCAGGAATTTAAGACTCCTGAAGGAAGAAAGGTCGCTTATGACACTATGGTGAAAGAAGGTATAGATGCTTTGGTAGTAATTGGTGGCGACGGTTCTCTTTCTGGAGCCAGACTGCTGGCGCAAGAGTTTGATGTTCCATGTATCGGATTGCCTGGTACTATTGACAACGACCTCTATGGTACTGATACTACTATCGGGTATGATACTGCTCTTAATACAATTCTTGATGCTGTTGACAAGATTAGAGATACTGCTACTTCTCACGAACGTTTGTTCTTTGTGGAGGTAATGGGTAGAGATGCTGGATTCCTTGCACTTAATGGAGCTATAGCTGCAGGTGCTGAGGCTGCAATTATACCGGAATTCAGTACAGAGGTTGACCAGTTGGAAGAGTTTATCAAGAATGGTTTCCGTAAGTCTAAGAGTAGCTCTATCGTTTTGGTTGCAGAAAGTGAAATTACAGGTGGTGCCATGCATTATGCAGAACGTGTGAAGAATGAATATCCTCAATATGATGTAAGGGTGACAATTCTGGGACATTTGCAGCGTGGTGGCAGACCTACTGCTCACGACCGTATCATTGCAAGCCGTATGGGGGTTGCCAGTATACAGGCATTGATGGAAGGACAAAGAAATGTCATGATTGGTATAGAAAATGACAAGATTGTCTATGTTCCATTTGCTAAGGCTATAAAGAATGACAAGCCTATAGATAGGGAGCTTGTAAGTGTATTGAACGAGCTTTCTATTTAAACCTTGTTTTATAAGATATTTAATCCTGACAGGTCATTGATGTTTGGCTTGTCGGGATTTTCTGTTTTCTTTAAAACTGTTTTGGAATATTATGGTATGGACTTAATATCGTTATAAATTATTGTTTTATCGGCTTTTATTTGCTAAGTTCTCAAAATACATGTATTTTTGCGTGAATTATACCAATTTGTATTATATATATGGGAAGAAGAATAAAGAAACTTAAGAAAATACGTTTACATCACGAAGGTACAAATATATTGATAACAAGTGCTGTCGCGTTATTGGTACTGAATTTTATTTTATATTTCTTTTTTGAAAATAAATTGCCTTTTTATGTGGTCGGAACCATTAGCGTGGTGTTGTATTTGTTGATGGTTAATTTTTTCCGTTGTCCTGTTAGGTTGTTTAAAGGAGATACAGAAAAGATAGTAGTGGCTCCTGCAGACGGTAAGATTGTAGTAATAGAGGAGGTTAATGAAAATGAATATTTTCACGATAAGAGGATTATGATCTCTATTTTTATGAGTGTTACTAATGTACATGCCAATTGGTATCCGGTAGATGGTACGGTGAAATTTGTGACCCATCACAATGGACGTTTTATGAAGGCTTGGTTGCCTAAAGCAAGCACCGAAAATGAAAGGTCTACTGTTGTTATCGAAACTCCGGAGGGTGAGACTGTTATGGCTAGGCAGATAGCCGGTGCTGTGGCTAGAAGAATTGTTACTTATGCTAAACCGGAAGAGGAATGTTATATAGATGAACATATGGGATTTATAAAGTTTGGTTCTCGCGTAGATGTCTATCTTCCTTTGGGTACAGAAGTCTGTGTTAAGATGGGACAGAAGACTGTGGGTAATGAAACAGTTATTGCAAAATTGAAATAAAATATAGTTTATGGCAAATTTAATAGTCAGGAATATTCCCAATGCTATAACAAGCTGTAATTTGTTCAGTGGTTGTATAGCATCATATATGGCTTTTCAAGGAAATTACAAGTCGGCTTTGTTGTTTATCGTTTTAGGCGCTGTATTTGATTTTTTTGATGGCATGACTGCTAGATTGTTGCATGTCTCGTCTCCGATAGGTAAAGAATTGGATTCTTTGGCTGATGACATAACTTTCGGACTGGCGCCTTCTGCCATTGTATTTTCGTTGTTCAAGGAAATTAATGTGCCTGAGTTTATGCTCCCTATCTCTCATTTGCTGCCGTATACAGCTTTTCTGATTTCGGTATTCTCGGCGTTACGACTGGCCAAATTTAATATAGATGTAAGGCAGACATCAAGTTTTATAGGTATGCCTACTCCTGCTAATGCTCTGTTTTGGGGCGCTTTGGCATTGGGTATACATGATAATATGGAATTGTATGGAGAGTATTTTAATGCTTTGTCTATTCTGATTCTTGTGATTGTGATGTCGTTGCTTTTGGTTTCGGAGCTTCCTATGTTTTCTTTGAAGTTCAAGAGCCTGTCGTGGAATAGCAATAAGGTAAGTTATATATTTCTTATAATATGTGTGCCGTTGCTGGTCTTCTTGAAAATAAGCGGACTGTCGGCCATTATAATATGGTATATAATATTGTCAATTATAACATGTAAAAAACATTAACCTGGAAATATGTTTAAGATACTAGGAATTATACTGTTTCTGTTTCTCTTTTTCCTTATTATAGGTGTTATGATATTGTTCAAAATACTTAATTTCTTAGGAATAGGCAAGAAACGAAATAATAATTATTACCGTACTGAAGGTACTGGTGCATCGTATAGTGGTGATGAGGATAAAACTTCGAGTACTATAGTTGGTAATACTAACAGAAAAAAAGTTTTCGATAAATCTGAAGGTGATTATATTGATTTTGAGGATGTGTAAACATCCTCTTTTTTGTTTATAACAGGTAGTTGTGGTTGTTTCTTGCAAAAATGAGGTATATTGCGTGTTTGTAAAATTAAAAATGTATGTATATAAGAATAATTCAATAATAATTTTATTAAATTTGCGACATATAAGAAAATAAATCACAAAACAACTTATACATCATGTTAACCCAAATAATTAATGCCCGTATTTTAACGCCACAAGGATGGCTGAAAGACGGCTCGGTTATTATTAGAGACAATAAGATATTAGAAGTCTCAAATTGCGATTTGCCAATTATTGGCGCAAAGATTGTTGACGCAAAAGGTACATATATAGTACCTGGCGGTATAGAAATTCATGTTCATGGCGGTGGCGGAAGAGATTTTATGGAAGGTACTGAAGATGCTTTCAGGGCAGCTGTCAAAGCTCATATGAAGCATGGTACAACAAGTATTTTCCCTACATTGTCTTCTTCTACAATCCCTATGATTAGAGCTGCTGCGGCTACTACAGAAAAGTTGATGAAGGAGCCTAACAGTCCTGTTCTTGGATTGCATCTTGAAGGTCACTACTTCAATATGGCTATGGCTGGCGGTCAGATGCCGGAGAATATAAAGAATCCGGACCCTGAGGAATATATTCCTTTGTTGGAAGAGACAAATTGTATAAAAAGATGGGATGCTGCTCCCGAACTTCCAGGAGCGATGCAGTTTGCCAAATATATAACATCAAAAGGTGTATTGGCTGCTGCCGGACATACACAAGCAGAATTTGAAGACATTCAAACTGGATTTTATGCAGGATATACTCATGCTACACATTTCTATAATGCAATGCCTGGATTCCATAAAAAGAGAGGATATAAGAATGAGGGTACTGTAGAAAGTATCTATTTGATGGAAGATATGACTGTGGAAGTTGTAGCCGATGGTATTCATGTGCCTCCAACGATACTGAAACTTGTTCATAAAATAAAAGGTGTTGAAAAGACTGCGCTTATTACAGATGCTTTGGCATGTGCGGCAAGCGACAGTAAAGAAGCCTTCGACCCTCGTGTGATTATAGAAGACGGTGTATGTAAATTGGCTGATAGATCGGCATTGGCAGGAAGTATTGCTACAATGGACCGCCTTATCAGAACTATGGTTCAGAAAGCTGAAATTCCTTTGAGCGATACTATTAGAATGATTTCGGAAACTCCTGCAAGAATAATGGGCGTTCTTGACAGAAAGGGAACTCTTGAAAAAGGTAAGGATGCTGATATTATAGCATTGGATGAAGACCTTAATGTGATGGCTGTATGGGCTATGGGAGAAATAGTGGAAGGAACTAATAAACTGTTTTAGTTGACTTAAATTTTAAATTATGCTTACACAACTTATAAATGGAAGAATCTTGACTCCACAAGGATGGATAAAAGATGGTTCTGTGCTAATAAGCAATGGAAAAATATTGGAAGTGACAAATAGTGACCTTGCGGTGATAGGTGCTAAGGTTATTGATGTCAAGGGTATGAATATAGTACCTGGATTTGTAGGAATGCATATTCATGGTGGCGACGGTCGTGATTTTACTGAATGTACAGCAGAGGCGTTCGAATGTGCTACAAGGGCTCATCTTAAACATGGTACTACAACTATATTGCCTACATTGTCTTCAACTTCTATAGAGAATATAAAGAAAGGTGCAGAAGTATGTGAAAATGTAATGGCTTCAAATAAAATTATAAACGGTCTTCATATAGAAGGTCCTTATCTGAATCCTAAAATGGCTTCTGCCGAATGGGCTGATATTTTGAAAGAACCGGTGAAAGAAGAGTATATGGATTTGGTAGAAAATTCTTCTTGCATTAAAAGATGGGATATAAGTCCTGAGGTGAAAGGCGGTCATGACTTTGGACGATATATTACTTCAAAGGGAATCCTTGCTGCCATTACTCATACAGAAGCTGAATTTGAGGAAATAAAGGAAGCTTACAATTCGGGATTTACTCATGCTGCTCATTTCTATAATGCTATGCCTGGTTTCCATAAGCGTAGAGAATATAAGTACGAAGGAACTGTGGAAAGCGTGTATCTGATGGATGATATGTCGGTTGAAGTTATTGCGGATGGAGTTCATTTGCCTTCTACAATGTTGAAACTGGTGTATAAGCTGAAGGGTGTAGAGAGAACTTGTCTTGTGACTGATGCTTTGAAGTATTCTGCATTTGACGGCGAAATCAATGATAGTAAATATATCATAGAAAACAATGTATGCCGATTGGCTGACGGCTCTTCGTTGGCAGGTAGCTTGGCTACTATGGATAATCTGGTATGGAATATGGTTAACAAAGCAGGTGTTCCTGTTGAAGATGCTGTAAGGATGGCTTCGGAAACTCCTGCCAGAATCCTTGGAATTGACTCTTGTAAAGGAACTCTGCAGAAAGGAAAGGATGCCGATATTGTTGTTCTTGATAATAACATGAATGTAAGATGTGTGTTCTCGTATGGAGAGATAGTTGAAGGAACAAATACTCTTATAAACAAGATTTTATAATAAAGGACAATTGTAACTTTATATATGATATTTATAGACCGGACAGGGAATGACTGTCCGGTCTTTTGCGTTTTTGTG
>JAHHQV010000083.1 GCA_020026175.1 Phocaeicola sp.
CGCAAAGGTATGTTTAGGAAACATGCGTGTCAAGGCGGAAAATAGAATGGTTACCGTAAAGCACGCCTCTTTAGGCTACTGTTGACGGAACAACAGGTTCAGACATCATGCTGAACAATTACTTGTACGACTTCTTGTCGCACAATTTTATGTAAAAAAACTCATTTTCAATGGAATATACAAATATTTGGAGAACTTTTATTGCTAATTTTCAGAGTTTTATGATTAAATCCTTATGCTCGTTATCACCGGAGTTTCAAGTATCGTGACCAGGTCTTTCCAGTCTATCTTATACACTGTCACATCGTCCTTACGCTCTATTTTCATGAACTTATAACCCTTAATGAAGGATTTCTCATGAAGGTAGTAGGCATTGCGCTCATAGTGTATCATACGAACCTTACGATGGTCTTTCGACATGAACATGTAAACGTCTCCGTTCAGCGGATCTCGGTGATATCTGCCGCGGATTATCTCACATATACGCTGAGCCTTGCATCTCATATCGTGAAGCTCAGGAAGGTAGTAGAAATTGTGAAGGCCGTTGATGCTCAGCATAAGCCCTCCAGTTTCTCCACCAGTGTTTTCAGCCCCTGATAGTCTAAGCCTTTCTTCTGTATACACAAGCCTTCACGGGTTCTTATCGTTACCATAATGCTTCCTTTATGGGGAGTTGGAGGTTTGGGATTCTCTTTAGTAACATCCTGTTCTTCATTACCTGCCCGGATCAACTCTTCCGGAATACCTTCCACCTCTACAGGTACAACCTTCTTCTGTGTCTTCTTGAACCAGTCATAGAATGCCGTGTATGGAATATTGTTGCCAATACAGAATGAGTTGATGGAAACTCCTTTGGGTTCGCCCTCGGTTTTGTAGAGGAACCACAGCCTTTCAAAGTCTTTTTCGCTAAACATAATCTTTAAAGTTTTAAGTTTAGCACGAAGGTATGGGAAAGAGCCATGCTAGTCAATACGCCAATTTTGGAAGCTTACCTTTGAATCTATAGCCTATACCTAGCATCAGATTATTAGGGTCCTTGAAGCGGTAGAGCTGATACCCTGTATGCAGAAAAATGTTCTTTGTTATATTTGTTTTCAGTACAAAAGTCTGATAGAACGAATTAGTATCAGAACCTTTGCAGATAAAGTTCTTTCCTATACCCAGATTGATAGAAAAAACAGGCATTACTATTTCAGCCCTTACCGAAAGGCCTGTAGAGAACTGCTCTTTGAATGAAGGCCTGTAAAACTTTAAATCAACGTTTGCTGCACCTACATTGTCGTTTGCTATATGCTTGCCTATATTTGCACTCTCGTCGTACTGTATATCGAGCGACAGTCCAGCACGGAAATATCTGCTGAAATTGTAAAGCGGATTGAAGTTAAGTCCCAATATGCCAAATGAGCCTGGTACCAGAATCGGGTTCTGATTATCCGGGAATACACCTTTCTTTCTTGTAGCCCCATACACTATCAGGTCATAGCTGATATATTGTCTGAACAATGGCTTAACAGATACCGAAGACGTCACATCATGAGCCTTGCCACTACCGAAACTTCTTGTCACACCTATTGAGGCTCCAAGAGTGTTCACCCCCGAATTAGGGTATCTGGTATTACCATTTGAATAATGAGACAATCCTATGCCAGCACGCAGACTTGTGTTCGAAGTCATCTGCCAGTTAAGCAAAAAGCCAAGGTTGATATAAGCATTTACTTTCGAGCCTACCACCATATTCATAGGGTTTTTCTTTTCATCATACTTCTTCCATCCAAAAGAAGCCCCGAAATTCCATTCATAATCAAACGAGAGATTTGGTGAAATAGTAGCAATTCTGGATGTCTGAAACACATACACAGAAACAGGGTTTCCCATTTCCTTGGTATTTGAAAAAGTATTATACCCTACCCCTATACCCTGAACGGCATACGGATAAAGTTTCCCCATCTTTGAATCGGGTGAGAACTTGAACCCATATTTCAGATGTCCCGAATATGTAGAGTTTATCTTTTTCTGAGTATTATTGGTTCCTCTAAAAAATCATGAGTAGGGAAAACATACGAAGGCTTTATGTCGAAACCGATGATATGTATCGGTTTGCCCGAATGTGTTTTCTCTTTTACCACATTCAACGAATCGGCAAGAGTATATGCATGACTTTCAAAGCCACCGAAAGCACATAGCAACAAGAGTATCTTTAAAGGTTTCATTACAAATAATCTACGGATACACCACAATTTATTATGCATCCGACTTTATAGTTTAAATTTTCATTTCATTTGTCACAAAGAAACATATCATGAACCTAATTTCAGCAATACATGCTTTTGTAATTGTCAAAAATGTCATAATTACATCACAAAAAACATACCAACTGTCTTAATATCATTGATTTTTTCTAACTATAGCAAATGTAAATTATTTATTCAAATAAAGATTGTTTTTGTATTGATTTTATGTTTTTATTTATTTTATTCACAAATATACAAACCTTCTAAAAAAAACTGCACCGCAAAAGTTCTTACAGACCAAACTTTTGAGGTGCAAATCATTCTATTATATTAAAGCTACATTGAAAATCATTTATATTCATCCCAGCTCTTTATGGCAATGTCATCTATGCTCATAGTACAGAAAGCATTGATAAAGGCACTTGCAAGACGGGCATTTGTTACAAGAGGAATATTCAAATCCACTGCCGCACGACGAATCTTGTATCCGTTTTCAAGTTCGACAGCTGTAAGGTCGCGCGGAATATTCACCACCATATCTATTTCCTTCTTATGAAGCATCTCCAAAGCCTGTGGATATCCTTCTTCATTTGGCCAGTAGACACGTGTATTTTCCACTCCATTCTCCGACAAGAACCTAGACGAACCTCCTGTAGCAAATATGTTATATCCTTTAGCCTTCAACGTGCGTGCCGACTGAAGCATATCCACTTTCTGTTTCAGTGTTCCTGTAGACATAAGGATATTCTTTTCAGGGATTCTGTAGCCAACAGAAAGCATAGACTTCAGTACTGCACACGAAGTATCGTCGCCGATACATCCAACTTCTCCCGTTGATGCCATATCCACGCCCAACACTGGGTCTGCCTTCTGAAGACGGTTGAACGAGAACTGACTTGCCTTGATACCCACATAGTCTAGGTCGAACAAGTTCTTTTCTGGTTTCTCTACTGGAAGGCCAAGCATAACCTTAGTGGCAAGTTCTATGAAGTTTATCTTCAGCACCTTGCTCACAAATGGGAACGAGCGCGAGGCACGGAGATTACATTCTATAACCTTGATGTCGTTTTCACGTGCAAGGAACTGAATATTAAAAGGACCGGAAATATTAAGTTCCTTTGCAATCTGACGAGAAATACGCTTGATACGGCGCACAGTCTCTACATACAGTTTCTGAGGAGGGAACTGGATCGTAGCATCACCCGAGTGTACACCTGCAAACTCAATATGTTCGCTTATAGCATATGCCACAATCTCACCGTTCTGTGCCACAGCATCCATTTCCACTTCCTTGGCATGTTCTATAAACTGGCTCACCACTACCGGATGCTTCTTCGATACATTTGCTGCAAGCTGAAGGAATCTCTCAAGTTCTTCCTGATTAGAGCATACATTCATGGCAGCTCCAGAAAGTACATACGACGGACGCACAAGAACAGGGAATCCTACCTTATCTATAAATGCATTGATATCGTCCATAGAAGTCAATGCACTCCATTCCGGCTGGTCTACACCTATGCGGTCAAGCATGGCCGAGAACTTGTCACGGTCTTCGGCATTGTCAATACTCTTGGCAGAAGTACCGAGGATATTCACATTCTGTCCGTCAAGGCGAAGGGCAAGATTATTAGGAATCTGTCCACCGGTAGATACAATTACACCATGAGGATTTTCAAGTTCCAGAATATCCATCACACGCTCGAATGTCAGCTCGTCGAAGTACAGACGGTCGCACATATCATAGTCGGTAGATACTGTCTCAGGATTATAGTTAATCATCACCGAGCGGTATCCTTCCTTGCGGATGGTATTAAGAGCCTGCACACCACACCAGTCGAACTCTACCGACGAGCCGATACGGTAAGCACCCGAACCAAGTACAACGATAGACTTGTTATCGCCCAAATAGTTAACGTCATTAGCCACACCGCTATATGTCAAGTACAAATAGTTTGTCTGAGCCGGATATTCAGCAGCAAGGGTATCTATCTGCTTGACAACAGGAATAATGCCCACACTCTTACGATAGTTGCGCACCACCATAGTACCTTCCTCCATCTCACCCTGATATCCTATAGCACGTGCCACCTGGAAGTCAGAGAATCCCTGACGCTTGGCACGATAAAGCAACTCTGTAGGAAGCTGTGAAATCTGAGTATGATTGTTGCCCCATTCATGCAGTTCCTTAGAAGTCTGCATTATATTCATCAGCTTGTCGAGGAACCATTTGTCTATTTTAGTCAGATCGTGAATCTGATCTACAGTATATCCTGCACGCATAGCCTTCGAGATAACGAAGATACGCTTGTCGGTAGGATCGCACAGAGCCTTGTCTATATCGTTTATCACAAGTTCCTTATTCTCAACAAAGCCGTGCATGCCCTGTCCTATCATACGAAGCCCCTTCTGTATAGCTTCTTCAAAAGTACGGCCTATCGCCATCACCTCTCCTACCGACTTCATGGAAGATCCCAACTCGCGGTCTACCCCCTGGAATTTTCCCAAGTCCCAGCGAGGAATCTTACAAACACAATAGTCCAATGCAGGCTCGAAGAAAGCCGAAGTAGTCTTAGTAACAGAGTTCTTCAAGTCGAACAATCCATATCCGAGTCCAAGTTTTGCAGCCACGAAAGCAAGAGGATAACCAGTAGCCTTCGAAGCAAGAGCAGACGAGCGGCTGAGGCGAGCATTTACCTCTATCACACGATAATCTTCCGACTCAGGGTCGAATGCATACTGTACGTTACACTCTCCCACTATACCTATATGGCGGATGATGCGTATGGCCAATTCGCGAAGCTTATGATATTCGCTGTTTGTAAGAGTCTGCGAAGGAGCAATCACGATTGATTCGCCGGTGTGGATACCCAGAGGGTCGAAATTTTCCATATTACAAACAGTGATACAATTGTCGAAACGGTCGCGCACCACTTCGTATTCCACTTCCTTCCATCCCTTCAAGCTCTTTTCCACAAGCACCTGAGGCGAGAAAGAGAAAGCCTTTTCTGCCAACACGTTAAGTTCCTCTTCATTGTCGCAGAAACCAGAGCCAAGACCTCCAAGTGCATAAGCCGCACGAATGATGACAGGATAGCCCAGTTCCTTTGCTGCACGGCGTGCGTCTTCTATATTTTCTACCGCTTCACTCTTGATAGTCTTTACATCTATCTCATCAAGTTTCTGCACAAACAGTTCACGGTCTTCAGTATCCATGATAGCCTGTACAGGAGTACCAAGCACACGAGTATCATATTTTTCGAATATACCTTCCTTGTAGAGAGCCACACCACAGTTCAGTGCAGTCTGTCCACCAAACGACAGCAACACCCCGTCAGGACGCTCTTTAGCAATAACCTTCTCTACAAAATAAGGTGTCACAGGAAGGAAATAAATCTTGTCGGCAACTCCTTCTGAAGTCTGCACCGTAGCAATGTTAGGATTGATAAGTATAGTTTCAATACCTTCTTCTTTCAGAGCCTTCAAAGCCTGAGAGCCGGAATAATCGAATTCTCCAGCTTCACCTATCTTCAAAGCTCCCGAACCCAACAGCAATACTTTCTTTATATTTTCTTTCATCGTACTTTACTTTTAAAAAAAATTATTACAGCAACTTAACAAATTCATCGAACAGAAACTCTGTGTCGGTAGGACCCGAAGCAGCTTCTGGGTGGAACTGTGCAGAGAACCAAGGATTACTCTTGTGACGGATACCTTCGTTAGAGCCATCATTCATATTGACAAACAACGGTTCCCAGTCAGTACCCAGAGTATTGTTGTCTACGGCATATCCATGATTCTGACTGGTTATGAAGCAACGCTCAGTACCCACCATACGCACGGGCTGATTGTGGCTGCGATGTCCATACTTCAGCTTATAAATCTTTGCTCCACCAGCCTTAGAGAGCAACTGGTTTCCCATACATATACCGAAGATAGGAAGATTCTCGTTCTGCATAGCCTTACGAATATTCTGCACGGCAGCATCACAAGTGTCAGGGTCGCCAGGACCATTGGAAATGAAAAGTCCATCAAACTCCAAAGAGTTGAAATCATAGTTCCAAGGAACACGTATAACCTCCACATCACGTTTCAACAAGCAACGAATAATGTTCGACTTCACTCCGCAGTCTACCAGCACCACCTTTTTCCTGCCTTCACCTTCGTGGTATCTGACAACCTCCTTACACGAAACCTTGTCAACATAATTTACTCCTGCATATTGTGCCTCGGGAACATTTTCAGGTTCATCCTCGAACACGATCTTTCCCATCATCACACCATGTTCACGCAATACTTTGGTAAGTTCGCGAGTATCTATCCCTGTAATACCAGGAATCTGTTCACGTTTCAGCCAGTCACCAAGGCTCTCCACCGAATTCCAGTGGCTGTTCTTTTCGCTATAGTCGCTTACAATAATCGCTTCGGCATGTATTTTTTCACTTTCCATAAAGGTAGGGACACCGTTTTCTTCGAAAGTAAAAGGAGGAACACCATAGTTACCCACCAATGGATATGTCAGTGTCATCAACTGTCCGGCATACGAAGGGTCTGTCAAAGACTCTGGATAACCAGTCATGGCGGTATTGAAGACAACCTCACCAGCTACCGGTTTCTCAAAACCGAACGACTTGCCATGAAAGCGGCTCCCGTCGTCGAGGATTAATGTTACATTTCTCATTACTTATCTTATTGTTGAATTCGTTAAAATTGACACCTTAATTATAGCAGGCCGACGTATGGTAAAGGCAAAAAAAATCCCGGTATGCCGAAAAGCATTCCCGGGTTAATGTACTGTTATATGTCTGTTTCTTAAATTCTGCTGCATACCAAATCAAACCATCGTTATAATTCGGGATGCAAAGATAATGATTTTTCTGTTACAAAACATAAATTCAGACAAGGAAGTTTCAAAAAAAATCATAAAT
>JAHHQV010000009.1 GCA_020026175.1 Phocaeicola sp.
GACATTCAGAACCACAATCTGACGCTCTAACCGACTGAACTATAGTCACCATATTCACCAGCTTTCCTTTCAAAAGCGATGCAAAGGTAAGTCTTATTTTTGAAATATGCAAACTTTCGTGATATATTTTTCAAAAAACATACATTTCTCACATATGCGATACTATTTCCGATGCCTCATCTATATATCTGTCCATCCTAGTCCTCTCTATTTCATTCAAAACGCCCCTATCTATATCCTGAGGATACAATACGAACGAATCGCCTCCATTCAGCGAAGGCCTCGAAGTCCATACAAAAGAACAATCATAATCAACCAGACGTGTTATTCCGTTTGTTTTTTTAAGCACTATCCTCACTGCCATCCCACCGTCGGTCTGTCTGGCACTCATATTAGATATATAATTACCCAACGAGTAAACCACAAGATTCTTTTTAAGACTATTCTCCCCTCCTCTCAGTTCTACAGGCTGTATGACGTGAGGATGCGAACCTATCACATGGTCCACCCCCATGCCTATAAGCCATCCTGCCAAATCCTTTTCATGCTGCGAAGGCTTCGTATTATACTCCACTCCCCAATGCACCACAGCTATTATCACATCCGGCCTCATCAACCTAGCCTTCAGAATATCTTTCTTCATCTGCTCCTTATCGAGGAAGTTCACTATATTCGGCTCTCCCACCGGGATACCGTTTGTACCGTAAGTAGCATTGAGAAAAACCACCCTGAATCCTTTCTTTTCTACAAGAAGCGGATAATCATGCCTGCGCTCATCACTGTCTACATAAGTACCTGCATGACGTATCTTCAACGAGTCGAGCATACCTATAGTTCTCTCCAACCCTCTTCTTCCCCTGTCCATACAATGATTGTTGGCAGTCATCAGCACATTAAAGCCCGCATCCCTTATGGCAAACAGAAATTCGTCGGGCGCACTAAATGTAGGATATCCCGTATATGGGCGTCCTCCCAAAGTCACTTCAAGGTTACCTACTGCTATGTCAGATTTTCTGATATGTCTTTTAACATAAGAAAAGCATTTTGAATAGTCGTATCGGCCGTCAGAACGTAATGCCGACTGAATCTGAGCCTTATGCTGCATCAAATCGCCGGCAAAATAAATGCTTAACGTATCTTGCTTAGCAGATAAGACATTTGTTGCCGACAACCACAAGATTGCCGGCAACAATAATATTGTATATAGCCTGTTATGCACTATGCAACTTTTTTTATAGTTTATCCGTATATAGCCTTCTTTCCGGCCAGCAGAGTATTCTTCATAAGAGAAACAATAGTCATAGGTCCTACTCCACCTGGAACAGGAGTAATGAACGAACTTTTCGGAGCCACTTCGTCAAACTTCACATCGCCTGTCAGTCTGAATCCCGATTTTCTGGTAGCATCAGGCACACGTGTAGTACCCACGTCTATCACAACGACACCTTCCTTCACCATTCCAGCCGTTACAAACTCCGGCTGTCCCAATGCCGCAATTACAATATCAGCCTCTCTGCACTCTTCTACAAGGTTATTGCTTCTGCTATGACACACGGTTACCGTAGCATCACCCGGACAAGCCTTCTGCATCATAAGCATAGCCATAGGCTTTCCGACTATATTGCTGCGTCCCAGCACCACACATTTCTTTCCACGTGTCTCTATGTCATATCTTTTAAGCAACTCCAATATACCGTTAGGAGTGGCAGACACATAGCAAGGCAGACCAATAGACATCCTGCCTACATTTATAGGATGAAAACCGTCGACATCCTTTCTATAGTCTATCGTCTCTATCACCTTCTGTTCCGAGATATGTCCAGGGAGAGGAAGTTGTACAATAAATCCATCCACATCATCATCATTGTTCAGTTCCACCACCTTTGCCAGAAGCTCTTCCTCAGTCACATCCTGTTCATAGCGAATCAATGTAGACTTGAATCCGCAAGCCTCACAAGCCTTAACTTTATTTGCCACATAAGTTTCGCTTCCTCCATCATGCCCCACCAATATGGCAGCCAGATGAGGACGCTTTCCACCCGAAGCTACTATAGCGTTCACTTCTTCGGATATTTCCTTTTTAACCTGTTCGGCTACAGCCTTACCGTCAATCAATACCATAAGCCTTTCTATAAAAATTAATAAAACTCTCTATACATAAAAACAACGCCTAATCGTTTTGAAACAAACGCCCAGTCGTTTTGATCAAAACGATTAGGCGCTTAAAAAAAACGCCACTACCCCCAAAAACGGCATCAAGCGCACCTACATGAGACATCACACCTGCAATAATCACATGCTACACACAAAGATAAGAAAAAAAGTCAAAAAACAGAATAAAACAACACCTTTTATAGCTTTCTTCTCAATCCACATTAAAACGCTAAACTACTGCTTTTCTTGGTCATTCCGTTTTCTGTTTTAAATTCTCCGGTAAATATCTATTTTCTGTATACAGCATTCACTCCTACATTTTTGCAGTCGGCTCCCATCGGTGGGTTTTCCTTATATATCGTAATGTTTATTTCTTCTATACTCTCGAAGCTGCAAAACAATCTATTACATATTCTGTATGCCACATTTTCCAGTAGCATAGATTTCTGTTCCATTTCTTCCTTCGTCATGTCGTATATATCTGCATAGCTGATGGTATATTCAAGGTTATCGGAAATGGCAGCTTTGGTAAAATTAGTTTTTATATTCAGGCTTACTTTATACACAGAGCCTACGATATTTTCTTGTGGAAGGACTCCATGATATGCGAAGAATTTCATTTCTTCTATGATGATATTGTTCGATATTGTTGTCATGTCTTTAAGTATTTAAAAGAAATAAAGCGAAGATTAGGCTTCCAGAGCTTATTCTTCGCTTTAATATGATGGTATTATAATGTTTAGTTTATCAGTTTATCCACAACGTGAAGAACCGCAAGTAGTACAAATAAGGCATCCTTCTTGGTATATAAGGGTTTCATTGCCACAGTTAGGACATTTCACCCCTTTAGCCTGAGTACCATCTTGTACATATTTCTTCAAAGCTCTTTCAACGCCGTTTTTCCATGTATTGATATTTTCACTGTCAAGCTGAAGTGAACTTACCAATTTTATTACTTGCTCTATAGGCATTCTCCATCGCAATACTCCCGACAGTAATTTGGCATAGTTCCAATATTCCTTGTTGAATCGTTCGGACAAGCCTTCGATAGTCATTTTATATCCACGCTTGTTTTCGAACTGGAAGTCGTATCGTTTATTGCCGAACTCGTCATAATTCTTTATGATTTTTCCGCAAGTTACAGATTTAGGAAGTACAATACCTTCATCATCATCCTGCAGACCTGTGAATATCTCGTAAGGATGTCCGTCAAGGAGTCCTACAAAAGCTACCCATTTTTCTTTATTGTTCTGGAAACGTACTACATCGGCTTCCAGTACTTTAGGTCTTACTTCTACCAGCTCGGGTATTCTGCATGAGCAAGTAGCTTCTTCTTTTCTCTTTTCTTCCTTATTGGTCTTTTGTGTAGATACAAGTACTCCCGAACGTGAGCCGTCGCGGTATACAGTACATCCTTTACATCCAGATTTCCATGCTTCGACGTATAGCTTGTTTACAAGTTCTTCGTCTACATTGTTAGGAAGGTTTATAGTGACACTGATAGAATGGTCAACCCATTTTTGTATTCTTCCCTGCATTTTCACCTTCATCAGCCAGTCAATGTCGTTTGAAGTAGCTTTATAGTAAGGAGATTTTGCAACCAGTTCGTCTATCTCTTCTTGAGAATAGTTTTTCTGTGTGTCAAGTCCGTTGGCTTCCATCCATGTAAGGAATTTATGGTGGAATACTATATATTCTTCAAACGAATCTCCTGTTTCGTCTATAAAGTCCACTCTTACATTTTCGTCATTTGGATTGACTTTCCTTCTTCTCTTATAAACAGGCAAGAATACAGGTTCGATACCTGAAGTAGTTTGAGTCATAAGGCTTGTAGTACCTGTAGGAGCAATAGTAAGACATGCAATATTTCTACGTCCATACTTCACCATATCGTTATAAAGTGAGGGGTCTTCTTCCTTAATTCGATTTACAAAAGGATTGTCTTTTTCCCTTTCGCTGTCGTATATTTCGAATGAACCTCTTTCTTTTGCCATTTCTACAGAAGAGCGGTATGCTTCGACAGCGATAGTCTTGTGTACTTTTTCTGCAAAATCAGTAGCTTCTTCCGATCCGTATCTCAGTCCCATAGCAGCAAGCATGTCACCTTCGGCAGTGATACCTACGCCGGTACGTCTTCCCAATCCTGATTTTCTGTATATTTTTTCCCAAAGATGTCTTTCTGTGCTTTTAACCTCTACACTTTCTGGGTCTGAATCTATTTTCTCAAGAATAAGTCCGATTTTTTCAAGTTCGAGGTCGATGATGTCATCCATTATTCTTTGAGCCAGTCTTACGTGTTTCTTAAACAAGTCGAAGTCGAAGTATGCATCTTTTGTGAATGGATTTACCACATACGAGTAAAGATTGATGGCCAAAAGACGGCATGAGTCGTATGGGCACAATGGAATTTCTCCACAAGGGTTTGTAGATACAGTCTTGAATCCAAGATTAGCATAACAGTCGGCTACCGATTCTCTGATTATAGTGTCCCAAAACAATACTCCAGGTTCTGCCGATTTCCATGCGTTGTGTACTATCTTTTTCCACAATTCGCCAGCATTGATTTCTTTTGTATATTGAGGCTTGTCAGAGTCTATAGGAAATTTCTGTGTATATATTCTGTTCTCTGTAGCAGCTTTCATGAATTCATCGTCCAGTTTTACAGAAACGTTTGCTCCTGTAACTTTACCTTCTGTCATCTTGGCGTCGATGAATGATTCTGAATCAGGATGCTTTATAGAAACGCTCAGCATCAGTGCACCTCTTCTTCCGTCTTGTGCTACTTCTCTTGTAGAGTTTGAATAGCGTTCCATGAAAGGAACCAAGCCTGTAGAAGTCAATGCAGAGTTCTTTACTGGCGAACCTTTAGGACGGATGTGTGATAAATCGTGTCCCACACCACCTCTACGTTTCATCAGCTGGACCTGTTCTTCATCTATATGGATAATTGCACCATAAGAATCGGCTTCACCGTCAAGTCCGATAACAAAGCAGTTTGACAAAGATGCCACCTGATACTTGTTTCCGATACCTGTCATTGGGCTTCCTTGAGGCACAATGTATCTGAAATGGTCAAAAAGATGGAACAGTTCTTCAGATGACAGCGGGTTAGGGTAATTGTTTTCTATACGGGCTATTTCATTGGCCAGTCTCCAATGCATGTCTTTTGGCGACTGTTCATATATGTTGCCAAAAGAATCCTTGACAGCGTATTTGTTTACCCAAACGCGTGCTGCGAGTTCGTCCCCATTGAAATATTTTAATGCCGCTTCATAAGCTTCATTATAAGTATAAATTCTATCTTCCACGATTGTATATGATATAATTATTTTATTGTGCAAAGCTATGAATGTTTTTTAAATGCTCAAAGAGAAAACATGTAATTTTATCAACACTATTTTCAAAAGTTTTCAAATCTAAATTTCAATTACCTTATTATCAGATATATATAATTTCTGAAAGGTTAAAAAGTTGTCTAATTTAGAAAACTATATACCTATTTGTATGCATTATATTTTTGAATCTTTTATTTTGTATTATCTTTGTAGTATGATCAAAAACTTACAATATGGACTCAATAAAAAATCGTAAAACTATCCGCAAATACAAACTGACGGATGTTCCTTCCGAACTATTGAATTCGTTGCTTGAAGAATCGTTCAGAGCTTCTACAATGGGAAATCTGCAACTATATAGTGTTGTGGTGACAAGAGACAAGAGCATGAAGGAAAAACTTGCTCCTGCACATTTCAACCAGCCTATGGCTACATCGGCTCCGGTGGTACTTACATTCTGTGCCGATTTTAATAGAGTGAGCCTATGGTGCAGACAGAGAAAGGCAAAACCAGGATATGATAATTTCCTTTCGTTTATGAATGCTGTTTCGGATGCACTGCTGGTTACTCAGAACTTCTGTACTTTGGCCGAAGAGGTAGGGCTGGGGATATGCTATCTAGGAACTACAATTTATAATCCCGATCAGATTATAGATACTTTGAACTTGCCTGAACTTGTGATACCTGTAGCTACTATTACCGTAGGCTATCCTGATGAAAACCCTGATCAGCCTGAAAGATTGCCGGTTTGCGGATTGATACACGAGGAGATATACAGACAATACACTTCGGAAGATATTGACAGAATATATCAAGAAAAGGAATCTATGCCTGAGAACAAGAAGTTTGTTGAAATAAACAAAACAGAGACTCTTGCCCAAATTTTTACGGATATAAGATATAAGAAGTCAGATCTAGAGCTAATGTCGGATAAATTTATCGGAGTATTAAGAAAGCAAGGTTTCTTTAAGTAAGAATATATACTATAAATGAAAAAAAGTCATAACCATCAGTAGTTATGACTTTTTTTCATTTATCTATTTCTTAAAGTCGCTTCTATTTCTTCTATTTCGGTTTTGAATGCTTTGTCCACTTCTACCTGGTCTTTTACTATCTTGCATGCATGCAGCACTGTAGCATGGTCTTTTTTGCCTATCAGCTGACCGATTTTAGAAGATGATGTATCTGTATGTTTCTTTGCAAGATACATTGCAACCTGTCTTACTTGTACAACTTCCCTTTTTCTTGTCTTGGTATGTATGGTAGAAGTGTCTACCTTGTAGTAAGTACATACTTTTTCTATGATGTCGTCTACGCTTACAGGTTTCACTTCTGCACATTTAACAGCTTTTCTTACTATTCTTTGTGTCAAGTCTATATCTATTTCACGCTTCAACAGTATAGATTGTGCCAATAGTGAGTTTACTATACCCTCAAGTTCACGCACACTTTCGTTTACGTTTTCCGCTATATAGCTTATTACAGACTCAGGTATTACCAGTCCGTCCTTGCGTATTTTGTTTCTAAGTATATTCTTTCTCAGTTCTATATCTGGCTTTTCAAGTTCTGCCACCAGTCCCCACTTGAAACGTGTAAGAAGTCGGTCTTCCATACCTTGCAACATTACAGGAGCGCGGTCGGAAGTAAGTATAAGTTGCTTTCCATTCTGATGGAGATGGTTGAAGATATGGAAGAAAGTGTTCTGAGTCTTTGTAACTCCAGCAAATTCTTGGATATCATCAATTATAAGGACATCTATAGTCTGATAGAACGTAATGAAATCATTGAAGTGATTAGTTCTTACAGAGTCGGTATATTGAACTTGAAAAAGATGTGCAGAAACATACAAAACTCGCTTTTCTGGATAAAGTTCCTTTATGCGTGTACCAATAGCGTTGATAAGATGAGTCTTACCAACACCTGACGGACCATATATGAACAGAGGGTTAAAGGTACGGGCAGGGTTCTTGGCTACAGTTTCTGCTACAGTTCTTGAGAACACATTGCTATTACCTTTTATAAAGTTTTCGAAATTGTATTTTGGGTTCAGATGTGGATCAAGGTCATGCACTACTTGCGCCTGAAGCGGATTAGGCGTTTTGTTTACATTCTGTGCAGGTGCCTGTTGCTGAACTGCAGGAGAATGTTTTGCTCCTTCTACATTTACAGATATTTGGTTTGTCTTATCTGTAAGTATAGAATACATCAACTCCGTGCCTTCTCCTATTTCTTTGAAGATGGCAGCACGAAGCAATCCCACGTACTTTTCTTCCAGATACTCATAGAAGAAAGGACTTGGAACCCCAATAGTCAGTGCCTGACTTTCGTATTTAAGAGGTACGATAGGCTCGAACCATGTTTTATAAGCCGTTGCATTGACGTTGTCTTTTATGAAATCAAGACACTTGTCCCATAACACAATAGCTTGGTTTTTATCTGTCATATTTGGTCAAAAACTTTTTAAGCGAACTTTCTACACTGCAAATTTCGTAATGATATTTCAAAAAAACAAATGATTTTTCTTTTGTTTTTTTGAAATATTTTACAATATATTGATTATCAGTATTGTATATATATATATGTATGAGCCCTGTATTACCGATGTTTGTATTATACAATCTTTTGATAATTAGCGGATTGTAAGTTGGAAAAATGACAGCGTCACTTTTAGATATGTATTTACAATGTTGATATTCAGAATATTCCGGAGTAAATGTATTTTAGAATAATTTTTTATTATTTAAAATGTATCTATATAACTCACGGTTTCTTATTTGTCTTTCTTGCCGAAGAGCGAGAAATGTACATATCGTTTAGGGTGTTCCTGAAGGTCTTTAAGCAACGAAGCGGCATTTGCGGTTGTCTGGTTCAGGTTATCATAAAGACTTGTATCGTTTAGGAGCAGACCTATTGTATTGTCTTTTCTGTTCAGCTTTTCTGTAAGAGCATATACATTGTTCAGTGTATTGTCTATCTTGCTTGCAGTAGCTTCGAAATCTATGTTTTTGAGGTTTCCGCTTATTGTTTTCAAGTCTTCTGTAAGGTCTGTTACATTCTGTGTCAGTTTCGGAATGTCATTTCTCATCAGTGACTCCATATGGCTGCTTGTCCTGCTTAGTGAAGCGGTTATCATTTCCGTATTTTTAAGAGTGTTTTCTATTGCAGGGCTGCTTAGCAGGGCATTTACAGAAGTTAGTATGGAATCCAGTTTTGGAAGCATCTTCTCCATTTGAGGCAGTATGTCTTTTTCTGCCTTGCCCATTATGCCGGCATTGGCAAATCCGGAGATTGTATCTCCAGGGTTAATCATTTTGCTTTCGTTATAGTTCATGATTAGGTTCATCTTTACCGTACCAAGCATTTCTACTATAAGTTCGGCCTTACTGCCTGACGGTATTTTAATGGCGTTGTCCATGTCTATACCCACAGTGATGTGTCCTGGCTTGTTGAAGTTGTATTGTATGTCTCTTACAATACCAACCTTGAATCCGTTGGCATATACGGGGCTTGAAAGTGAAAGACCGTTTATGTCAGTAAAGTCTACATGATAGTAGCTTTCCGATTTAAACATGTTTATTCCTTTAAGGTAGTTTATACCAAAGAACAAGATCAATAATGCAGCTATACCTGCCAATCCTATTTTAAATTCCTTTTTCATATTCTCGACTTTATTTTGTTATCTTTTTGACTTGAATTCTTTAATCGCTGTATTTATATTTAATTTCTCTCCGTTCTTGAATGCTATTATAAACGCATCCTTGAATTTGGAGTCTACTTTTCGCCTTTTCAGGTTTAGTATCTTATTGTAGTCTGTATCTTCGCCATATGTATATTTTATCATTCCTCTTTCTTTGTAGTAACTCACAGGTGACAGTCCTTTCAGAAGTCTGCTGTTGCTAGGTATCACTCTGTCGGAAGCAAAAATCTGTATTTTGAATATCAGTTCGTTTTCCTTGACCTTGGTCTTTTCCGTGTCAGCGGTCTTTTGTATGGCTTCGCTTTTCACCTCTCTTCTTCCTGTCTCTTCTTTTGCGGCAGATGATGAAGTGAGGTTTGCATTGCCAGCTCCTTTATAATTGAGGAAGGCTTTGTATATGGCGTTTGCCAGTTCGCTGCTACCGGCGTCGGATATCAGGTATGCTTCTTCTGCATAGTTAGAAATATATCCCAATTCTATCAATACACTAGGCATTGATGTTTCCCTCAATACAAGAAATCCTGCCTGATGTACCCCCTTGTCTATTCTTCTGCTATTCTTGAATTGTCTTTGTACGTGTGTGGCAAAGTCAACACTTTGAACCATATTCTTGTCTTGCATGAATTCAAATATTATGTAGCTTTCAGAAGATTTTGGGTTGAAGCCTGCATATCTTTGCTTATAGTTGTCTTCTATCAAGATTACTGCATTTTCTTTTTTTGCAACCTCCAGATTTTCTTGTGTTCTGTGTAGCCCTAATGTGTATGTTTCTGCTCCTCTCACACTCGAATTTCTTTGGGCTACCGAATTTGTGTGTATTGAGATGAACAGATTTGCTTTAGCCTTGTTTGCTATGTCTGCCCTGTCTTTTAGTTGTACAAACTTGTCGGTAGTTCTTGTATAAACAACTTTTGTGTCTTTACAATTGTTTTCGATAAGTTTTCCCAACTTTAGTGCCACGCTTAGGTTTATGTTCTTTTCCTTGCCTTTTCTTCCTATGGCACCAGGGTCGTGTCCGCCATGTCCAGCGTCAATGACTACGGTAAAGTTCTTATCCTTTATTTCTGCATTGATGCTTGTAGGCAGAAGTCCGAAAGAAAGTATAATTAAAATCTTATACAGTACGTCGTTATTTAAATCGGCAAAATCGGAAATGGCATAAATTAGATTCTTGCCTTTTCTGATGATGTATCCTTTTATTACTCTTGAAAGTTCCATGAAATAGAATTTTGTCCGAAATTAGTGCTTTTTTCGGACAAAACAAGCCTTAGTTTTAAATTTGTCCTAATTTAATGCGTTTTCGGACAAAATGTAGAGCCTGGCATCAAGTTAGAAGTGTAACAAACATCAAAAAACATGTGAGCGTCCATGAATGTCTCAATGAAGCAGACGGAGCTGTAATCAGTAACTTTGTTGCATCAAATATCTCTATATGGCTCCAGTCGTTTGGATGCGGGAAATTTAACACAACCACATCGTTGCGCTTTATCTTCCTGAATCCCGGCATACGGTATATTTCAGTTTGTTCCAGATTGAGTGATTTGTTCAGGTTGAATAACCGTGCCCCCACAACAAGCTTCCACACCAATACGAAATTCCCCTTTCGGAGCGTGGGTGACATGGAGTCACTTGGTATCCGGAACGATGCAAACACAAACACCTGTGCCAAAATCCATATCAGGAACAGGCATGTACACACAAAAGTGATATTCGTTATTATGTCAAACCATCTTTTCATAATCTCACAACTCTATACTTTCAAAAACGTCAAATAGAGGTAAAATTTGTATATGCTGATACAACAAACTGTATGGGATGTAAACTGTATCTTGACAGATGGAATATGCTCATAACAGAAATAAGAGATAATAAAGAATTGAAAGATTCTATTTCTTTTGTCTTTTGTTTATTCCCAAAGGATTTAGAAGATATTATATTTATTCTTGATTGTGATTTACCTGATTATCCAGTTTATATTGATACAAATAACAAAATCGGGGAATTAAACAAATTCACATCAGATATGTATTTTCTATTAGACAAAGAAAATAAAGTAGTTTTATCAGGTAGTCCTATTTCTTCAACTGATATTTTTGATTTATATTTTCAAAAAATGGAATACAGGTATACCATAAAAAAAGTCTCAACGGCAAACTGCCATTGAGACCTATATAGTAAGCATTTATACAACAAGTCTATATGCTTAAACTATTTCTATGCCTCTCTGTCTGCAAAGTTCCATACCTATATCCTTAAATTTGAATTTCTGAATTTTCCCGCTTCCTGTAAGAGGAAAACTATCAACAAAGAATATATATTTAGGTATCTTATATCGGGCTATCTTACCCATACAGAATTCACGGACATCAAATTCTTTTATATCACATCCTTCATGAGGTATGATAAACGCACCTACAACTTCTCCATATCTCTTTGACGGGATACCTGCAACCTGTACATCTTTTACCCCAGGCATCTGATAAAGGAACTCTTCTATCTCACGAGGATAAATGTTTTCTCCTCCTCGTATAATCATATCCTTAATACGACCTGTTATTCTGAAATTTCCGTCTTCATCCTTAACACCCAAATCTCCGGTATGCAAGAATCCATTTTTGTCTATCACTTCTGCTGTGGCCTGAGGATTTTTATAATATCCATGCATTGTATTATATCCTCTATTACACATTTCGCCTTGAACACCAACAGGACATTCCTCACCTGTTTCCGGGTCTAATACCTTCACCTCGGTAAACTCGAATTCATATCCCACCGTTTTGCAACGGACATCAAAAGAATCGTCTATTCTGGTATGAGTCATTCCTGGAGAAGCCTCAGTCAAGCCGTACACACTTGTCACCTTCATAAACATCTTCTCTTCTACCTGACGCATTAATTCTACAGGACAAAGAGAACCAGCCATAATTCCTGTACGAAGACTTGACAAGTCGAACATGTCGAACATCGGGTGATGCAATTCTGCTATAAACATTGTAGGTACACCATAAAGGGCTGTACATCTTTCTTTATGAACAGAAGCAAGTACCAACAACGGATCAAACCTTTCGAGCATTACCTGAGTACATCCATGCGTAAGACAGTTCATTGTAGCAAGAACAACGCCAAAGCAGTGAAACAATGGTACACATACACAAAGCTTGTCCTTGTCGGTAAATTTCATATGCTCGCCTGTGAGGTATCCATTGTTCGTTATATTATAATGACTCAACATTACACCTTTAGGGAAACCTGTTGTTCCGGATGTGTACTGCATATTCACCGTATCATGACATGAAACCTTTTTCTTGGCTTCAACCAATATTTCATCATCTATATTATTTCCAAGAAGCAGGAGCTCTGAAGTGTTATACATTCCACGATACTTTTCCTGACCGATATATACGACATTACGCATAACAGGAAATTTATTGCTCTTCATATGACCACGACTGAAAGTCTTCAATTCGGGAAGCATCTTGTAAGTCATCTCCACAAAATTGCTGTCTTTTTCGCCATTTACAATACAAAGTGTATGCATGTCGGAGTTTTGGCACAGGTATTCCAGTTCGGCCTGCTTATAGTTGGTATTTACAGTAACGGCTACTGCTCCTATTTTAGCACAGGCATAAAGTATAGTCAACCAATCAGGAACATTATTTGCCCAAATTCCAACATTGGTACCTTTTTCTACACCAATAGCCATAAGACCTTTTGCCATATTGTCAACCCTGCGATTGAACTGGCTCCAGGTAAACCTCAGATTACGATCAGAGTATACTATATATTCTTTATCAGGAGTTACCTCAGCCCAATGCTCAAGCCATTCTCCCAAAGTTCTTTCCGATAATTGCAGCATAAGATTTTTTTTAAATAGGTGTATATATAACAGCAAGAATCCTAGCAGCCTGTCCTTTATACGAATGTACATGATGCGGAACTATAGAGTCGTAATAGATTGTATCTCCTTCATTCAACACATATGTGTTTTTCCCATAACTGATTTCTATAGCTCCATTCATGACCATTATAAATTCTTCGCCTTCGTGTGCCGACTGGGCAAATTCTGCCACTCCATTTTCTTCTATATCTATAATAAACGGTTCCATGTGTCTGTCAGTCTTGCTCTTGGACAATGAGTGATAATGCATATGCAAACGAGAATCTGTTGCATTATTGGTAAAACTTATCGTATCATCAGCATCACCTTTACGGCATACTACAGGTCCTACTTCTCCATCTATTTCATCAAGAAAAGTACCAAGGCGCACACCCAAGGCACGGGCTATCTTGATAAGTGGAGCCAGCGAAGGTATGTCTTTATTTTCTTCTATACGTGTTATCTGATCAACCGTAAGGCCGGCAGCTATCGACAATTCCTCTATTGTTATATCTCTAGTTGTTCTGAATGATTTAATTTTCTCTCCTATGACATTTGTATAATCCATTATATATGTTTTTTATTTATAAGTTCAACTACGCAAATATACAGAAAATACTATAAATATACATTTTTCTATAATATTTTCACCTAATACAATTACAAAATCATTCTTTAATAAACAAAACACCATCTTTTTGATGTATAAACTCTTCTGACAACAGATACGACATGACCTTTGTTATCTGAGTTCTATCCAATGAATTATCAAACTCTTGTATTTTTGATACTAATTGAGAAGATGTCAGTTTTTCTACAGTAAGTAAGTCTTCTATTTTATCCCTTACTCTTTCAAAAGAACATTGTTTCAAACCTGCTGAATGAGAAGAAAGGCAAACATCACACTGCCCGCAATTATGCTGATTTTTTTCTCCAAAATAAAGAAGAAGCATCCTGCTACGGCATTTATCATCCGAATTGACATAATCCATCATTGCCTCTATACGACGTATATAACTCGCCTTCCTGTCATCGTATACTTCTTTCGAGAAAAAAAGACGTTTCATTTCCTGTCGTTCACGCGTGTATATTATATAAGGGGTTTTCTTTCCTGGTATATAATGTATAATGCGTCTCTGTGTCAAAGCTATAAGAATATCATATATCTGCTGCCGTGTAAGCCCGGTTCTGACAGACAGTGTATCTTCACTTATAAATGCATACTCGGTGAAAAGTCCTGTATATGAACGCAAAATCACATTCAACAATTTTTCCGCATCCGGACTTGCTTCATGTATTCTATATAGTTCTTCTTTGGTAAGAGTAAACATCAGACGCGAATTATTATCCTGTTCATCTGTATACTCAATATAGCCCGCCCTTGTAAGAATTTTCAAAGCACTGTCTACTTGTATAGGAAAATGCTTGAAGTTTCGACAAAACTCTTCTATATTAAATTCACGCACACACCCCAATCCATCTCCCATAGCCATCTGATAGTAGTAGTTGATGTGTTCATAAACTTCACGTATGTAGTCTTTTTCTGGAAAAGTGTCACTGACTCTTTTCTTCAAAGTCACTTTATCACTTTTTGAATACAGAAGTACAGCATATGATTTCAGTCCGTCTCTGCCAGCACGACCTGCCTCTTGAAAATATGCCTCCAGAGAATCTGGAATATCCATGTGAACAACAACTCTCACATCGGGCTTGTCAATTCCCATACCAAATGCATTCGTTGCCACCATCACACGAAACTCTCCTGTCTGCCATTTTTTTTGTCTTTCATCTTTTGCATCGTTACTCAATCCAGCATGATAAAAAGTAGAAGTAATGTCATTCTGATTTAAAAGCAGAGAAATTTCCTTTGTTCTTTTCCTGTTCCGAGTATAGACTATAGCCGAACCTTTCACACTATTCAGTATATGAAGGAGTTCATTAGTCTTGTTTTCCGTCTTTCTTACTATATAGGCAAGATTCTTTCTTTCAAAGCTCATACGGAATACATTCTCTTCTCTGAAAGACAACCTGCTTTGAATGTCCTTCACCACCTCAGCAGTGGCAGTAGCCGTAAGAGCCAATATCGGAATATCAGGCAACAAATTTCTTATTTCTGAAATTTTGAGATAAGAAGGTCGAAAATCATATCCCCACTGAGATATACAATGTGACTCATCTACAGTAATAAGACTTATTTTCATTTTATTCAACTTAACACGGAATATTTCTGTATCAAGTCTTTCAGGAGAAATATAAAGGAACTTATAATCTCCAAATATACAATTTTCCAAAGCTATCACAATCTCTTCACGAGTCATACCCGAATATATGGCAACAGCTTTTATACCTCTATCACGAAGGTTTCTCACCTGGTCCTTCATAAGAGCTATAAGAGGGGTTATGACTATACACAACCCCTCTTGTGCCATAGCAGGAACTTGGAAAGTTATAGATTTTCCACCACCAGTAGGCATCAATCCAAGAGTATCCTTTCCACTACCTATGCTATTGATTATATCTTCCTGTATTCCTCGGAAATTGTCATACCCCCAATATTTCTTTAATATTTCCCGGTAGTCTGTCATTTAAAATCCACTTGGTTTTATATCTTCTATCTGTAGCTGAATATCTCCTTTCTTGTGAGTATTCTCTTCTATTGTATAACAGATATTAAAAGAATGTTTTGACTTTATATATCTCGCTTGCGAACTCTGACCAAAAGCAATGCCATTCATCACATTGTTCGACTTATTGTCTACAAGTTCCAGCTTAATATGTTCCTGTTCTCTTCCTACAACCTTACTTGTACCATAATCAAAGACATTGAAAGTTGCAAATACAGGTTTATGATTGTCAGGACCAAAAGGATTGAATTTTTTCAAGTCAAAAAAGAATTTAGGAGTTATATCCCTAAAGTCAAGCTGGGCATCAATATCTATAGTGGCATCAGTCTGTTCAGGAAGGATATGGTCTGTTACGTATTCTTCAAATCTTCTTGTAAATTCGTCTACATTTTCAACTTTCATAGACAGTCCTGCAGCATACGTATGCCCACCAAAATTTTCAAGCAAATCACGACAGTTTTCTATAGCACTATATACATCGAATCCAGATACAGAACGTGCAGACCCTGTGGCCAATCCTTCCGTCCTTGTAAGTACTATTGCAGGGCGATAATATATTTCAGTAAGCCTTGAAGCAACTATCCCTATCACACCTTTATGCCACGACTCGTTGTATATCACTATAGTTCTTCTTTCGGAAAGGTTTTCAAGAGACTCTACTATTTTATTGGCCTCCTCTGTCATGCTTTTGTCGAGATCTTTTCTCAACTCATTATAATTATTGATACGATAAGCCTTTTCGTGAGCAAGGTTATAATCCTTTTCTATAAGAAGATCTACCGCTTCCTTACCTTTCTGCACTCTGCCAGAAGCATTGATTCTAGGTCCTATTTTAAAGACTATATCGCTCATGTTTATATCCTTTTCGGATAGTCCACACACATCCACAATAGCCTTAAGTCCCATACTGGGATTAGCATTAAGCTGCCTTAATCCATAATATGCAAGTATCCTGTTTTCTCCCATTACAGGAACTATATCGGAAGCTATACTTACTGCCACCAAATCAAGAAGAGGTGTCAATTGATGAATTTCAATTCCATTATTCTGTGCAAAAGCCTGCATCAGTTTAAATCCGACACCACATCCTGAAAGATGTTCATAAGGATAAGTAGAATCTGTTCTTTTAGGGTTTAGTATTGCCGCTGCATCAGGCAATACTTCATCAGGCACATGATGGTCACAGATAATAAAATCTATGCCTTTTTCCTTGGCATAAGCTATTTCCTTGACCGCCTTGATACCACAATCAAGCACAATTACAAGCTTGACATCTGTTTCATAAGCATAGTCAACACCTTTTATAGTTACTCCATAACCTTCATTATATCTATCCGGAATATAATAATCTATATTTGAATAAAACTGTTGAAGGAATTTATATACCAATGCAACAGCTGTAGTACCGTCGACATCATAATCTCCATAAACAAGGATACGTTCCTTCCGTCCCATAGCCTTATTAAGACGTTCTACGGCCGTTTGCATGTCGTTCATAAGAAAAGGATCATGCAAATCCTGCATCTGAGGACGGAAAAACTTCTTCACTTCTTCGGATGTAGAAATCCCTCTCCGTTGCAACAGATGGCAAAGGATAGGACTTATTCCTATTTCTTTGGACAATGCCCTAGCGCTTTCTCTTTGTTCTTGGGTTGGAGTCTGATAATTCCATTTATATTTCATTATATATATTTTTTCTTTCTCATATTGTGTATCTTCAGGATATTAAAGAATATCCTTACTTATAGATTTCCATAATAATATGGAATAAAGATTTCACTTGTAAAGTTATGAAAAAGAAAGAATAAAAAAGTCGGTTTCGTATAAAAAATAACGAAACCGACTCAATATTATCTAAAATCAGTCTATATAAGAATTATTTAAGACCCATTTTCTTAGCAATTTTAGCAGGAATAGCATCTTTGTGTACAAGAATATTCATAGTCTTGTAAGCAACAAATGCCTTAGAAGCATACCATATACCTTTATATTTTCCAGCTTCTCCCCATGAATTTTTCACCATAAAGTATTCCTTTCCGTTCTGATCTTTAGCTATACCATAGATAAGCATACCATGATCGTCTGTTGTTTCCCAATTATCAAAAGCCTCCTGACGCATTTCCTGTGTCACTTCCATTTCTGGAAAAGGTTTGCTTGTAAGTTCCTTGCGTTTGTCGGCTGCACTAAGTCCAAGCCAATGAGCCATATCAGATCCTGTAAGTTCAGCCCCTTTTGTTGCGTCAGGCAATACAGCTATACCATCACGAGTAAATCCCTGTTCACTCACGTCCGATCCCCAAGCAAAAGTATAACCTTTCTTTACTGCATTATCCATCACAGCCATCATTTCATCTATAGGAAGATTATACGACAATGCATTACGCCAGTTATCCTGTACCTCTACATTAAACTGAGTATAAAAAGGATGATGAGTATAAGAAGTGATAGAAATATAGTCGTCCATATTCAACTGCAACACTTCATCTGCAAAAGTTCTAGGAGTATAAGTCTTGCCTTTATAAGTAAATTCCTTTGGACATTCGCCTAGATATGTATCATAAATAGAACGTAGTCCGTTTTTCCATACAGGAGTAAGTTTTGAGAACTTACCCTTTCCTATAGCCTGAACGTAAGCCCCTGCTACTGCATCCAATTCATTATGAACAGGAAGAGAATCTCCGTACATTATACCAGGCATAGCTTCTTGAGGAACAAGACCATGGCTTCTATAACAAGCAACGATGTCTTCAAAACTTCCTCCAGGAGAGAAAGATGCATCTCCATGATAACGTACATAGTTTACTGCACGTTCTTCCATTGTATGATGTACTATAAACATTTCAGACAAGTCAAATTCTCCCTTACCCATACGTAGCAATTCCGACTCAAAAAAACCAGCAGAAGAAAAAGACCAGCATGTGCTAGATCTATTCTGATTTTTGATTGATGTAATAGGGTTTTCCTTAACTGTTGTAAATACAAATCCTTCTTCTTTATTGTCCTTCACCTCATCAGCACTTACACTGCTGCAAAAAAGACCTAAAGCTGCCAATGCAATAAATTTATTCATTGTGTTTTAGTTTGATTGATTAATAATTGGTTTTAGTTTAAGTTTTCTTTATATTAGTTTATCCTACTAATTTTTCATAATTACCTCTATTTCCTCCACCTTAATTGGTATATGTTTCTCGCCAGTAAACCTAGAGCCTTCAGGAGTAATAAGGATATCATCTTCAAGCCTGATGCCTCCAAAATCCTTGAACTTTTCTATTTCATCATAATTCAAGTAATCTGTATGCAAGCCTTCAGACTTCCATTTGTCTATAAGAGCAGGGATAAAATAACAGCCAGGTTCGTCTGTCATTACAAATCCCGGTTTCAAACGGCGTCCCATACGCAATGATGCGAGTCCAAACTGAGACGAAGGGCGCACCTCATCATCATACCCAACATACTGCTGTCCTAAATCTTCCATATCATGAACATCAAGTCCCATCATGTGTCCCAATCCATGAGGCATAAACAAAGCATGTGCACCTGCCGCAACAGCCTCATCTATACAGCCTTTCATCAGTCCCAAATCTTTCAACCCATGAGCCAACACCTTACAAACTTCAATATGAACAGACATATATGTTACATCAGGTTTTGCCAACTCCAATGCCTTTTGATGGCAAGCATATACTATATTGTAGACATCACACTGACGATTAGTGAATTTTCCACCTACAGGTATAGTTCTTGTATTATCAGAACAATAATTGTTTATATTCTCTGCACCTGCATCTGTAAGCATGAGTCTTCCTTCCTGAAGTATATGACTATGATCATGATTATGCAATGTCTGACCATTCTGAGTCAAGATTGTTGCAAAAGAAGTCATGCTTCCATAAGAGGCAGCAATACCTTCAAGTACACCAGCAATATACTGTTCGGATACTCCCGGTTTGCAAAGGCGCATAGCTGCAGTATGCATCTCATATCCTATATTGCAAGCTTTATCTATTTCTACTATTTCGCAATCTTCCTTTACAGACCTGAGTGATACTACAGCCTTTACAAGTTCTATAGAAGCATGATGACGAACCATAGAAGCCTTTATCCCTGTAAGTTCTTCAAGCAAGAACACATTATCGTAACGATAAGGAGGCAGAAAGTGAATTTTCCTATGCTGTGAAATGGCCTTACCTACAATTACATTCAGCTGATCAAAAGGCAAGCTTTTATCAACTCCTACCCTTTCTGCCAGTTCCTTAATGCTAGGCTGAGGTCCCATCCATATAATATCATCCATACTGACATCGTTACCAAAGAAATATTCCTCACCATTGTCAATATCGATAATTCCTGCATAACCAGGGTGCGAATGTCCAAAGAAATATAAAAAAGAGCTGTCCTGTCTGAACTTATATGTGTTGTCCGGATAATTAGCCGGAGCTTCATTATTTCCGAGAACAAGAATCAAGCCATTGCTCATCTTTTTGCGTAAGGCTTGACGACGATTTTTATAGATTGATGCATCAAACATAACAACAATATTAAATGATTAAACTAAAATTGATTAACTCTGCGCAAATGTAATAAATAATTGCATTAGATTCTATCATTTTAAAATGAAAAAATATATATTTGCAATCATAGAGTAAGTTTTTAATTTATATCATATGAAAGCAGATTTTCAAAATATGGGACTTGTACTCGAAGGCGGAGGTATGCGTGGCGTATTCACATGCGGAGTTCTTGATTATATGATGGACAATAACATTGAATTTCCTTATGTTGTAGGTGTCTCGGCAGGAGCATGCAACGGACTTTCATTTCTCTCACATCAAAGAGGTAGGGCAAAATACAGTAACATTGACTTATTGGAGAAATATGACTATATAGGCCTTAAACACATGTTTCACCAAAGGAGCATACTCGACCAGAAACTCTTGTACGAATTATTTCCCGAAGAAATACTACCATATGATTATGATGCTTACATGAAAAATCCATGCCGTTTCGAGATGGTAACCACCAATTGTATTACAGGAAGGGCGTGTTATCTGGAAGAGAAGACTGATAAAGAAAGGCTTCTGCGCATAGCAAAAGCCTCAAGCAGCCTTCCTTACGTATGCCCTATTGTATATGTTGACGGCAGACCAATGCTTGACGGTGGAATAGTGGACTCAATACCGATATTGAGAGCCATAGAGCAAGGTTCCTCTAAGAACATTGTAGTACTAACAAGAAACAGAGGATACCGGAAAACAGAAAAAGATATAAGAGTTCCTTATTTTATATACAGGCGTTACCCAAGACTCAGAGTCGTTTTGAGCAACAGATGCAGAGTATACAACGAGCAACTTGAAATGATTGAACGTATGGAAGATGAAGGCTCCATAATAGCTATACGTCCAGAAAACAAAGTTGTTGTAAACCGTATCGAAAAAGATATAAAAAAACTTACAGCCCTATACAACGAGGGATATGCTTGTGCTGAAAAAATACTAAAACCTATTATATAAAAAGTACTGAACGGTACTCCTTCCCAACAAGAAGGAGTACCGTTCAGTACTTTTTATATAATTACACTACAAATGCAATATTCTATTTGTCAATCCACAATTCAGGATTAAGTTTTACAGTTTCCTTTCTTAACTGAAAATGAAGCACTGTATTACCATCAGAGTCGGTATTTATCTGCCCTATTACATCCCGCGTTTTCAATAAACTTCCTTGTTTTACTATAACTGACTCCAAATTACAATAAACAGAAATGTAACTGCCATGACGCACCAGTACATTTGCCAATCCATTATACTGGAAAACGGCTGTAACTTCTCCATCAAAAATAGCTCTAGCCATACTGCCTTGTTTTGTCTTAATATCTATACCTTTATTATCAAGCCTTACATTCCTCAACCCGTTCACCTGATACTGTCCATATCTTCCAACAATCACATACGGACCTGTGACAGGAACCGGCAAGTTACCTTTGTTACGTTCAAAACTGCCAGAAAGTTTTCTATCAGATGAATCTGTTCTATAAGTATCCATCTTTTCAACTTTAGTTTCCGGCTTTTTCATAGAAGTAGTATTTCTCTTAGCTACAACACTCCTTCTTCGTCTTTCTTCTTCAGCCTTTCTTTTACGTTCAGCTTCTTCCCTTTTTCGTGCAGCCTCTATCTCCAAAGCTATAAGCCTGTCTATTTCCGAATTCAACTTATCGGCAACCTTACGCTGCTTTTCTATTTCAGAACGCAACTGTTTTTGTTTGTTCTGTACAGATGCCAACAATTCCTTCCTTTCCTTTTCCTGAATTTCCAGTTTTTTCTTTTCCTCTTCCTGATGTTTCAGCAATTTTACCTTTGCCTGATAGCTGTTCAGAGTAATCTTCTTTTTTTCTACTATTTCCGCAAGTTTACTTTTCACCTCTTCTCCTTTCAGTCTCTGAAAGTCAGCATACTGGCGTACATATCTAAGACGCCTATACATCTGACTCAGATTATCTGCCGAAAAGATAAACATCAGCTTCTCTTGAATGGAACTATTTCTATGCAAATATTTTAAAGATTTCTCATACCTGTCACGTTTTAAAGCCAATTCTGCATCAAGAGCCTTCAATTCATTTTCCAGGCGGTTTATTTCAAGCTGAATACTGTTTATATCTTTCTGAATAGATGTAAGATAACTTCTGCGTTCTTCAATACGGGCATTTATAAGAGCCAAATTATCCAATTGACTTTTCACATCCTTACCGGTAGACTGCAATAAAGTTTCAGACTCCATTATCTTATGATGCAGTTCCTTACGTTCTTTCTCCAATTGTCTGATTTTAGGAGTTGTCTGTGAATACAATAGCTGTACAACACACAATAAGGCTATAAACAATATATTTCTACAGCTGATATAATAAGACATAATCACTATTTAAACAATATATTCATTAAATCTTTAAGAGGAATCTTCTTATACTTTGATGATAGTTCTGTTTTACTGTCCCATCCCGTGTCAGTTCCTATACGCGATAATTTCATATCCATAGTATAAGGCTTTGAAAAGCCTTCTGCCGAAAATCCTATTTTCTGAGGGAACAAATCATCTTTAAGCATTATAAAGTCATCATATCTACAATGAATCGAGAAATCGGTACGTTTAAGTTCTATCACCGTTTCCTCCAGACGACCGTCTTCTGAAGAAGTATAGAAAGAATACCCAAATTCACCTGTCTTTTTAGCATCAATACGTATATTCTTCAAGTCTTGACTGATACTGAATTTCTCAGCATCCGAAGCCGTCAAGCCTGTTTTTCCTGGCAAGAACAGCTCATTCATAAACAAAGACTGTATGATATTAAAGCTTAAGTCCGTATTAACTATACTGCTCAATTCATCAAAGCCTGCCCTGACATAACGTTTATGAACACGGTCTACAGCCAATATTCCATCAGGAGTAATATCTATTCTAGCCACTTCTATACCAAGTACAGGAGCAACACTGAAACGAATCACCTCCCCTCTTCTGATTCTCACACTAGAGTTGAATTTAACAGAAGACTTGTCTCCGAGCTTCAAATCAACAGAAGCCTTAGCTGTAATATTACTTCGCGAAGGAGATATATCAAGCACCTTCTCCATGTATTCATGCCCGGTCAATCCGCCAACCATAGTATTACGAAGAGTTTTTTTCGAGGTTGAACATGATATCACCAATAAAGAACAAACTAAAATATATAATATACGTTTCAACATTACTTTTATATTTTTTCAATACAACATAGTTTCATATCACATATACATCTGTATACATTTTCTCACTCTATATATCTGCGAAGAGAAATCTTTCTTTTGAGTTTCTTCAACTCTGCATCCGATCTAGGAGTAGCTCCATCTTCCGGAGTATCCCCCATAGCATCAGCTTTCTTCCAATATTCCAAAGCCTTGTCCTTATTACCAGCCTTATAGTGTATATCACCACAATGTTCAACTATAAGCTGACTCTTGTCGCCACCATTTTTCAAAGCCTGTTCTATATATATTCTGGCCTCGGTATATCGTCCCTTTTCAAACAATATCCACGCATAAGTATCAAGATATGTTGAGTTTTCAGGCTCAGCCTTTATTGTCTTGAAGCTCATTTCCTCTGCCTTATCCAAATTTTGTCTCTCTTCCGACAAGAAGAAAGCATAATTGTTCAAAGTATTTATATTATCAGGATTACATACAAGAGAAGAATCGTATGCAGCATAAGCTTCAGCTTTCATCTCTTTAGAATGATACAGGTCACCCAATATAGAATAGAAATCGGAAGCCAATCTCTTGTCGCTTTTTTCATCAATCTGCAATACTCCGTTCTTAAATATTTCAAGAGCCTTGTCGGTATCTTCTTTCTGATAATAAGCCAATCCAAGATAATAATAAAACTCCATGGCATCAGGATTATACTCTATAGCAGGAGTTGCCACACGTATCACCTCATCCAGATTATTGTCGCGTATGGCATAGCTCAACAACTGAAGTCGGGCAGGCTTATTCTCAGGATCAAGACTCAACACCAAATTAAGGACAGGAACCGACTGTTTCTCCATTTTCTTTGTTATAAGATACTGAGAATAAAGCATCGGGATGTCAGCATTAGGCTGCTTATGTTTTAGAATATTATCAAACAATCGGATTATGCTTGTACTATCTCTATCGGTCTGTTCCGATTTCAATATCAACTGACGCATGAAATCCAGTTTGATGCCAGTTTCAACATTCTCGTTTATAAGAATAGAGTCTAGTTGTATATTATAAAGACTATCCTGTCCCGTCTTCTGATAATACGACGCTATAGAGACCATAGCAGGAGCATAATTAGGTTCTTCTTTAAGAATACCTTTATATACATCCATCGCTTCTTCATATCTGTCATTGCTCATATATACATCGCCCAATATAGTACGATATCTCATATCATAAGGATATTCATCAACCAACGACTGTATTTCACTGAAAGCCAAATCCATATTTCCAAGCTGCAGATATGCACGGAATTTTTCCATACTTATCTGTTCCGATTTACCATCCAACTCTTCTATCCTGTTCAGTACACCAATCATATTATCATAACTTTTGGTTCTGGCATACAAGTCTGTAAGAGAAAGTAAAGGTTCCAGTCTGCCTGGAAAAATATGCGCCATATCTTCATATACAGCAATGGCTTTCACCCAATTCTGCTTAGTCTGATAATACGAAGCCAAAGTCTGTTTATACCAAAAGTTTTTGTCGTCCGAGCGTGAAGCATCTATCAAGGCTTTTTCACCTTTTTCTTCTTGTCCCAGAAACATATAGAACTGAGAGACCTCATAGAGTGCAGCTGCCGACTGAGGATATATATCCAAACAATGCGAATAAAGTTGGAAGGCAGCATCGTAATCTCTCTTTTGCTTCATCCTCACAGCCTCCAGAAAATAATAGTCAAACTTGCGGCGTTCTTCATATGTCAAAGGATCTTTTTCTTCTATCAGATTCTCCTTTATACCCGACTTGTTTTTTTTCAGTGTTCCGCAAGACGACACAACTGTCATCAAGAGGAGAATTAGAAACACATTTTTATTCATTATATGTATGAATTATTTGATTATTAACCAACAAGTACCAATATTTCATGGTACTTGTAAGATTTCTTTTCTTATTACTTTTTGCCACTGTGTCCAAATCCACCATCACCTCTTTCCGTTTCGTCAAGAGAGTCAGTTTCTTCCCATTCAGCAACTTCATGCTTCGCTATAACCATTTGGGCTATACGTTCACCATCTTCTATCACAAAAGCTTCTGACGAAAGATTTACAAGTATGACACATATTTCACCTCTATAGTCAGCATCAATAGTGCCAGGACTGTTCAATACAGTTATACCCTTCTTCAAAGCCAGTCCACTACGAGGGCGTACCTGAGCTTCATATCCTGCAGGAAGAGCCATAAAAAGTCCTGTAGGAACAAGGCAACGCTGCAACGGTTCTATTGTGATAGGAGTATCGATGTTGGCACGAAGGTCAAGACCTGCCGATAAAGGAGTTGCATACTGCGGCAACTGATGTTTTGATTTATTGATTATTCTTACTTTCATCATTGTATATTATGTTTATTACGCAAAGTAAATAGAAATATTTTATTCCACAAAATCACACAGCAGGCAAACTATTGCCATTAATCTTTCTATACAAATCCAAGGCATATACATCTGTCATTCCCGATACATAATCCAATACTGCCAGAATCCTCTCATAAAGGGTATCGGCCGATATGTCATATTGCGTAGAGACTCTTTTTATCAACAGTTTAGAATATGCTTTCTCAGGATACATCACCGCCCCTATCATAAGATCCATCAAAGTAGTAATGACCTGGTATCCGGCAAGTTCTATATCTACCACATCCTTTGAACAATATATTTTATTGACAGCCACTCCAGAACAAGTCTTATATGCCTCCCTTATTCTACTGCTCATATTGTTAATAAGAGTCCCCTCAAATTTACCTTGCAGAATACTTTCCTCATTATCCACAAACACTTTGGTACACTCTTTTACCAAAACCCCTATCGCAGTACTTCTCAAATAAGCTATCTGCTCATTTACATCAGTCACCATTCTACATATTTCATCAGTACGGCTTCGTTTATTCTCTGTCAAAAAACCCTTATAAAGTTCTTTCGTCTCTTCTGTAGTAAGAATCTTCAATTTATATGCATCTTCAATATCCATCATCTGGTAGCAGATGTCATCAGCAGCCTCAACAAGATACACCAACGGATAGCGTGCATATTTCAATGGTTCACCATCGTCACTAAGCCTTATAAGACCGAGTTCGTCTGCTATTTTCTTGAAATAGTCTTCTTCTGATATAAAAAAGCCAAATTTCTGCTTATTTCCGGCAAGAGCCGAAGAATAAGGATATTTCACTACAGAGGCCAATGTAGAATATGTCATGACAAAACCACCCGGTCGTCTGCCTTTAAATTGATGTGTAAGCAATCTGAAAGCATTGGCATTCCCTTCAAAGTGAGTTATATCATTCCACTCTTCATATGAAAGTTCATTTTTCAATGTCTGTCCGTTTCCTTCCGAGAAATATGTACCTATAGCCTTCTCTCCAGAGTGTCCGAAAGGAGGATTTCCCAAGTCATGAGCAAGACATGCCGCCGCAACTATGGCACCAACCTCCGTTATACTGCTTCCATTCATTTCCGGATGTTTCTTTATCAGTTCCAAGGCTATTTCATTTCCCAAAGAACGTCCTACGCAAGATACTTCCAGACTATGCGTCAAACGATTATGCACAAATATGCTGCCAGGCAATGGAAATACTTGAGTCTTGTTTTGAAGTCTTCTGAATGGAGCCGAAAAAATGAGTCTGTCGTAATCACGCTGAAATTCAGTCCTGTCATCTTCAAGATATTTGTGCAAATGTTCAAGTCCGAATCTCTTATTTGATATAAGTTGTTTCCAGTTCATACATTATTATATTAGCTTTTTACAAACATAAATAAAAAAATCAAGGTCTTGACTATAAAAACTGAAATTCGAATAAAAAAGTATCCAAAATATCAGAACAACAACAGGCAAACTTACTTATTCGTGTTGACAATCAATCATATTTTGTAAAAAAACACTATGTATATTATGTATTGATATAGTTTGATATTATATATTTAAAGAAATCCCTTCCAAGTTCATTGTCTACAATCAGTACGACAATGAATCTGAAAGGGATTCTACAATATATACATCAGGATATCCTATCCGTCATTCAATTAACAAAAGACTCTATATGGCGTATTCTTTTTTCTTCAAGTATTTCATCTACTGCTATAAGAATACCAGTTTCCTCAACATCACCAAACTCATAGTTGATGGCAGTACCAAACATACGCATAGTAGGCGACAAACTCATATATGCATTCACTAAAGGAGGTATATTATAACCAAGTTTACGCACTTCCGAATTCAATATTTTATAATCCTCTTTGAAAGTCTCACAACAGAAAAGTTTTCCCAATTCTATGGTGTCAGCCTCTATTTCCAAAGGTTGCATAGGAATTATAAGCTCATCATGATCGCAAAAATGCTTGTTCAGGAAATACAATATCATATCGCGTCCATAACGGCTATAACTTGGATACATAGTCATCTTACCGAAAAAATACTTCATCTTAGGATTGATAACCGTCAATGCTCCAAGCCCGTCCCATAGATTGTCCAACGCAAACAATCCCTTTGAACCTGCACGGCTTGACTGATATTCCACAGTCACAAACGAGCGTCCCAATTCTACCGTATAAGGCAAATAATCTTTAAGGAACTTCTCCGAGAAATTAAACATATGGGATGTAGCCAATACAGGATGCCCCTGTTCATCAAAATCCACTTCATCACCAAACAAATATCTGTAGCCTCCAAGTATTTCCTCCGCATCAGGATTCCACACTATAAGCTGCTTGTAAGGATTCTCCATCAAGTCATACTCATCAAGGTCTAAAGATTTTCCAGTTCCACCTCCTGCTTCACGAAAAGCTATTTCCCTGAGGCGTCCTATTTCCTTAAGAACATTAGGAGAATCTTTCCATGTAACAATATAAATTTCATTGTTACTTTTATTTGTAAATCTGAGTCTTTTGTCTTCTGTCAGCTCAGACTTCAGAATCTCTTTGTCTATAGGAGCAATAATATCTTCCATTTATTCTTGTATTGTTTTTCTAAATATTTATTTTTATAGCTTATATACCTGTTCCTTGACATATTCCGCCCATTGCGATGGTGTTTTCGAATTATCAAAAGTCTGCCAAGGAATAGGCTTGCCTATTTTTATTTTAAAAGTCTTATGACAATTCTTATACATTTCATCTACCAGAAACAACATAGCTATATTAACCTTAACCCCCAAAAACCTGCAGACATTTGCAAGATTATAAAAGAAGTTAGAGTTACGTCCTTCAAAATGAATCGGCACAACACAACGATGTGTTTCAACACTTTTTGAGACGAATGTCTTCTTCCACTCCAAATCTTTAATTACGCCATTTGTCCTGCGCGAACAAAGGCCTGCCGGAAACATTATTATATGATTATCCGAATTGAATCCGGCCTCCACCATTCTGGGGAAATCACGCGACTGCAATCCGGTCTTGTTGATAGGAATACACAAAGGTGCCAGGCCATGCAGGTTCATAAGCAAGTCATTCACAAGATACTTTATCCTGCCATCATAATGCTTGCCCAATACATACCCCAATGCTATTCCGTCCTGGCCTCCAAGCGGATGGTTTGACACAAAAGTGCACAATCCGTCAGAAGGAAGGTTTTCAAGACCTTCCACCTCCAGTTTTATATCAAGATAACTCATGCATGCATCTAGGAAATCAACACCCGTCTTGTCTGAAGAACTTTTCAGAAAACGATTGATTTCATCCTGATGAATCACTTTTTTCAGAAAAGACACAAAGAAACGTGGAACACGTTTTGCTTTTTTACCAGCCTTTTCTTTTATTATTTTATCTATATCAATCAAAAAAACAGATTGGTCAGCCATCTACATTTTATTTTATAAATCCAATAATATAAGCTGCAAAAATAACGTATCTTTTGCAAAAAGTATCATTTTATTAAAAGAAAATACACAATGACATAAAAAAAACAGAATTACACTTTTCAATCCGTTATATTTTCAGCCGAGAAACAGACTATATAAATAGATAAAAACACAAGGTATACTCATATTTTCTGTCAACTTCAAAACGACCAAGCGCTTTACCACAAACGCCTAGGCGTTTTAAGACAAACGACCAGTCGTTTGAAAACGAACGTATAAGCATCATAAAAAACGCAATAAAGCAAACTACCTGTTGATAACTTTTGGAAAAGTTTTTATCGTTTCATTACCCCCATTAGATAAGAAATGTATAATTTTACGGCTAATTATATATATAAGGTGTAAACTAGCAAAATAGACATTTATGAACGATACTTCACAAACATATCACATACCTGTACTGCTAAATGAAAGTATAGAAGGACTTGACTTGAAAAAAGGCGGAATATATGTAGATGTAACTTTCGGAGGAGGAGGACATTCTAAAGAAATACTTAGAAGAATGGACAAAGACTGCAAGCTATACAGTTTTGACCAAGACGAAGATGCCGAAAAGAATGCAGTGAAAGATGGCAGGTTTACATTCGTAAGAAGCAATTTCAGATACATAAAAAACTTTTTGAGATACTACGGAGTGGAAGAAGTGGATGGAATACTTGCCGACCTTGGAGTGTCATCACATCATTTCGATGATTCAGAACGAGGATTCTCATTCCGTTTCGATGGCAAACTTGACATGAGAATGAATAAAAGAGCAGGTATGACTGCTGCCGATATAGTAAACAACTATGATGAAGAAAAACTTGCAAGTATTTTCTATATATACGGAGAACTGAAAAACAGCAGAAAACTGGCTTCTGTCATTGTAAAGAGAAGAACTGTTAAACCATTCGATACAATAGGCGACTTTCTAGAAGTGGTAAAACCTCTATACGGAAGAGAAAGAGAAAAAAAAGAGCTTGCCAAAGTTTTCCAGGCGCTCCGAATAGAAGTAAACCAGGAAATGGAGGCACTGAAGGAAATGCTATATTCAGCCACAAAGATACTAAAACCTGGAGGAAGACTATCGGTAATAACTTATCACTCGCTGGAGGACAGAATGGTGAAGAACATAATGAAAACAGGAAACATTGAAGGTAAAGCCGAAAAAGACTTCTTCGGAAATGTAAACACACCATTCAAGTTGATAAACAACAAGGTTATAATTCCTACTAACGATGAGATAGAAAGCAATCCACGGTCAAGAAGTGCCAAACTGAGAATTGCTGAGAAGAAATAAAATACAAGCATACAATATCATGAAGAAAGACAATAATATAAAAGATAATGCCAACTCTACCATAACATGGAAAAGTATTCTAGGCGGTGACATACTTGCACATGAGTTTTTCAAAAGGCAGGTAAACCTATTATGTCTTATTGTGGTATTAACTATTATATACATAGACAACAGGTACTCCAGCCAAAGAGAACTGATAGAGATAGACAACTTGAAGAAAGAACTGACAGACATCAGATATGATGCACTTACCATTTCTTCCGAACTGACAGAAAGAAGCAGACAATCAAAGATTGAAGACTATATTTCTTCTAAAGGAACACATCTGGAGACTGCCGACCAGCCGCCATTCATTATCAAGGAGGATTATTAATGATACCAGAATATAAGAACGTAACTCTAAGATATGTGTTTTTTGTACTGATAATGATACTATTGGCAATTGCCGTAATAGTAAAGGCCAGTATCATTATGTTTGCAGAAAGACAATATTGGAAGGATGTTGCCGACAGATTTGTAAGAGAAAATGTCGTAGTCTTTCCTAACAGGGGAAATATAATTTCTTCTGACGGGAAACTTATGGCCAGCAGCCTTCCTGAATTCAAGATATATATGGACTTCAAAGCAGGTGGAATCAAAAAAGACACTATGCTAATGAATCATATGCAGGAAATATGTGAAGGACTTCACAGAATATTCCCCGACAAGAGTGCTGCCGAATTTAGGAGGACCTTATTGAAAGGGAGGAAAATGGGTAGTAGAAACTATCTGATATATCCTAAAAGAATTTCGTACATAGAATTTAAGGAGGTGAAAAAACTTCCTGTTTTCAATCTGAGCAAATTCAAGGGTGGGCTGCACGAACTGGCATACAACCAAAGAAAGAAACCTTTCGGCTCGCTTGCCATGAGGACATTGGGAGATGTTTTCCCCGATACAGCACTGGGAGCAAAAAACGGCATTGAACTGACGTACGACAAATATCTGAAAGGTGAAGTAGGTATTACGCACAGACAGAAAATCAGAAATAAATATCTGAACATTGTAGACAAGGCTCCGGTAAACGGTTATGACATTATCACTACTATAGATGTAGATGTACAGGACATTGCCGAAAAAGCACTTGTAGACCAGCTCGAATCTCTTGAAGCTGAAGCCGGAGTGGCCATTGTAATGGAAACCAAGACTGGAGAAGTAAAGGCTAACGTAAACATGACAAGAGGAAACGACGGAAAGTATTACGAAATGCGCAATCTGGCTGTAAGCAACCTTATGGAACCTGGGTCTACCTTCAAGACAGCCTCTATCATAGTGGCTCTGGAAGACGGATACATAACTCCTGAATATGAAGTAGATACTGAAAAGGGGGTTGTAAATATGCACGGAGCAAAAATGAAAGACTGGAACTGGTATAAAGGAGGGTATGGAGTAATCAATGTCAAAAAAATACTGGAGGTGTCTTCCAATATAGGTGTTTCGAAGATTATAGACCACTTCTACGGTAGTAATCCTCAAAAATATATAGACGGCCTGAAGAGAATGAACATAGATACTCCTCTTGAACTCGGATTTACAGGAGAGGCTTCGCCGATAATAAAGAATGCAAACGCCAAAAACTTTTCGAGGACTTCACTGCCGTGGATGAGCATAGGATACGAAACCATGATTCCACCTATATATATCTTGAACTTCTACAATGCTATAGCAAACAACGGAAAGATGATAAAACCTATTTTTGTCAAAGCTATTGCAAAGGAAGGTAATATAGTGGAAGAATTCAGCACAGAAGTGATAAACGAAAAGATATGTTCGGACAAGACACTGAAGGACATAAGAGGCATACTTAAAAGTGTTGTTTCCGAAGGTCTGGCAAAACCAGCCGGAAGCAAACTGTTCAGTGTATCCGGAAAGACCGGTACTGCACAGATTTCACAGGGTAAAGCCGGATACAAAAGTGGAAGAGTGAAACATCTTGTAAGCTTTTGTGGATTCTTCCCTTCAGAAAACCCTATATACACCTGCTATGTTGCAATACAGGCTCCAAATGCCAGTCCTTCGGGTGGTATACAGGCCGGTGGAGTTTTCAGCAAAATTGCAGAAAGAGTATATGCCAAGCATCTTACCCACTCTCTTGAGAAAGCCAAGGATTCAACATCGGTGATGATTCCTGAAATAAAGAATGGAAACTTAAATGAAACTACATTCATTCTTGATGAACTGGACATCAACTATTCCAAAAATGATATGGACCTTGATGAAGATGATGAAATAAAATGGGGTAAAGCCATAAGTACTGCCGAAAACGTGCATCTTGATGAAATGAGACTCAACGAGAAACTGGTTCCTAACGTAAAGGGTATGGGAGCCAAAGATGCAGTATTCCTTTTAGAGGGAAGAGGACTTATAGTGAGACTTAACGGAAAAGGGAAAGTTACTTCACAGAACATACCTCCCGGAAGTACAGCAAGAAAAGGACAAACTATAACATTGACATTAAAAAACTAAATTTTAAAAGATATGATTATTAAGGATATTCTGAAATATGCCGGTAAATATGAAATATCAGGCAATTCTGAAATTGATATAAAAGGAATTGAAATCGATTCCAGAAAAGTTAAGGGCGGATACATGTTTGTTGCCGTAAAGGGAACACAAACCGACGGACACGACTATATAGAAAAAGCTATAGAAACAGGGGCTGCGGCCATAGTATGCGAAGAACTGCCTTCCGAACTTAAAGAAGGAATTACTTATGTAAAGTTCAATGATACAGAAGATGCTGTAGGGAAAATCGCCACTGCTTTTTATGGTAATCCTACAGACAAGATAGACCTTATAGGAGTAACCGGAACAAACGGGAAGACAACCATTGCAACACTCCTTTATAATATGTTCAGAAACTTTGGATACAAGACTGGACTTATATCTACCGTGTGCAACTATATAGACGGAGAGGCTATCCCTACAGAACATACTACCCCCGACCCTATCACACTTAACAAGCTATTGGGAAAAATGGCCGATGAAGGATGCAAATATGCCTTCATGGAAGTAAGTTCACACTCTGTTGCTCAAAAGCGTATAGGAGGACTGAAATTTGCCGGAGGTATTTTCACTAACCTTACAAGAGACCATCTTGACTATCATAAAACTGTAGAGAATTATCTGAAAGCCAAAAAAGTTTTTTTTGACGGACTTCCTAAAACAGCTTTCGCACTTACCAACGCAGATGATAAAAACGGACTCGTCATGACTCAGAATACTAAAGCCAAGGTGGTGACTTATTCTCTGAATACACTGGCCGACTTTAAGGGAAAAGTTCTTGAAGATGGGTTTGAGGGTATGCTGATGGATATAAACAACACAGAGGTAAATGTTCAGTTTATAGGAAAATTCAATGCCTACAACCTTCTAGCTGTATATGGTGCAGCATGTATGCTCAACAAAAAGCCCGAAGACATTCTTCTGCAGCTTAGTCTTCTGAAACCGGTAGCCGGAAGATTTGACTCACTACGTTCGGCCAAAGGTTATACGGCTATTGTAGACTATGCACATACGCCTGATGCTCTGACAAATGTACTCAATGCCATACATGATGTACTTAACAGAAGAGGAAAGGTTATAACTGTGGTGGGAGCCGGAGGAAACAGAGACAAAGGAAAAAGACCTATCATGGCACAAGAATCTGTGAAACAGAGTGACAGGGTAATCATAACGTCCGACAACCCTCGATTTGAAGAGCCACAAGACATTATAAACGATATGCTTGCAGGATTGTCTAAAGAAGAATTGAGCAAGGTAATATCAATTGTAGACAGAAGGGAAGCTATACGTACAGCATGTATGCTTGCACATCAAGGTGACGTCATACTTATAGCAGGAAAAGGACACGAAAACTATCAGGATGTGAAAGGAGTAAAACACCATTTTGATGATAAGGAAGTAGTTAGAGAAATTTTCAACAGTGAAGTTTAATTCTTACAAGAGCCAATCTTGCAAGAACAAGAAATAAAGAATAAAAAAATGTTATATTACTTATTTGATTATTTAGAGCAATTTGATTTTCCAGGTGCAGGAATGTTCGGATACGTATCATTCCGCTCTCTCATGGCAGTTATTCTTGCTCTATTTATATCCACTATTTTCGGTGAATATTTTATTAACAAGCTCAAGAAGAAACAAATAACAGAGATACAAAGAGATGCTTCTATAGACCCTTTCAACGTAAACAAGAGAGGTGTACCAACAATGGGGGGAATCATCATAATAATATCCATACTTATACCATGCCTGCTGCTTGGCAAACTGCATAATGTATATATGATTCTTATGCTTATAACTACGATATGGCTTGGTACATTGGGCTTCCTTGACGACTACATAAAGGTTTTCAAGAAAGACAAGGAAGGACTTCATGGCAAGTTCAAGATTATAGGCCAGGTAGGATTAGGATTCATAGTAGGCCTTACACTATATCTCAGTCCGGACGTAGTTATAAGAGAGAACCTTGAAGTAAAAAGAGACGGTGAGGTGGTAGACGTAATACACAAGTCTCAGGATGAGAAATCAACTAAGACCACCATCCCTTTCTTTAAGAACAACAACTTAGACTATGCAGATTTTGTAGGATTCATGGGCGAACATGCGCAAACCGCCGGATGGGTAGTATTCGTGATAGTAACCATATTTGTAGTGACAGCGGTTTCCAACGGAGCAAACCTCAACGACGGGATGGATGGTATGACTGCTGGAAATTCTGCCATCATAGGAGCGACACTCGGCATACTGGCCTATGTATCAAGCCATATAGAATATGCTTCATATCTTAATATAATGTATATACCAGGCAGTGAAGAACTGGTTATATTCATCTGTGCATTTATAGGAGCACTTATAGGATTTTTATGGTACAATGCTTTTCCAGCACAAGTATTTATGGGAGATACAGGAAGCCTTACAATAGGAGGTATAATAGCAGTTTTTGCAATTATTATCCATAAGGAACTGCTCATTCCAATATTGTGCGGAATATTCCTTGCAGAAAACCTCTCGGTTATATTGCAGGTGAAATATTTTCAGGCTGGAAAGAAAAAAGGTATAAAACAACGAATTTTCAAGCGTACACCAATACACGACCACTTCAGAACAACACAGTCACAACTCGACCCTAGTTGCTCATATATAGTTAAAGGTCCGACAAATGTTTTCCATGAATCGAAAATTACAGTAAGATTCTGGATTGTAACAATTATTTTGGCAGCTATAACGATAATAACTTTAAAGATTAGATAAAATTAGAAGTATCATGGCAAAGAGAATTGTCATTTTAGGAGCCGGCGAAAGCGGTGCGGGAGCAGCCGTACTGGCAAAGAAGTTAGGATTCGAGACTTTCGTTTCCGACATGTCACTTATCAAGGATAAATACAAATTCATGCTTAACGAAAGAGGCATCGAATGGGAAGAAGGAAAGCACACGGAAGATCTTATCCTAAATGCTGATGAGGTGATAAAAAGTCCTGGAATACCGAACGATGCACCTATATTACTGAAAATAAAGAATAAGGATATTCCTGTAATTTCTGAAATTGAGTTTGCCGGAAGATATACCAAGGCAAAAATGATATGTATAACAGGCAGTAACGGAAAGACTACTACTACATCACTGATATATCATATATTCAAGAAAGCAGGACTTAATGTAGGACTGGCAGGCAATATAGGAAACAGCCTGGCTTTTCAGGTAGCTGAATGTAACTACGACTACTATGTAATAGAACTCAGCAGCTTCCAGCTAGACAATATGTATGACTTTCATGCAAATATAGCAGTTCTGATGAACATCACCCCCGACCATCTTGACAGATATGAATACAAGATGCAAAACTATGTTGATGCAAAATTCAGAATAATACAGAACCAGACTGAAAACGATGCGTTCATATTTTGGAACGATGACCCAATAATACAAAGAGAACTACATAAATATGGTATACACGGACACTATTATCCTTTTGCTGAAGAAAAGAAAAATGGAACCGTGGCTTACCTCGAAGAAAGAAAGATTTTCTTTACAGAGCCTATCGCTTTTAATATGGAACAGGAAGAACTTGCCCTTACAGGGAAGCATAATCTCTTCAATTCTATGGCTGCAGGTCTTTCGGCAAATTTAGCTGGCATCAAGAAAGAATGTATCAGAGAAGCATTGAATGACTTTAAAGGTGTAGAACATAGGCTTGAGAAAGTGGCAAGGGTGAAAGGTGTGGAATACATCAACGACTCAAAGGCTACAAATGTAAACTCGTGTTGGTATGCACTGCAAAGCATGACAACCAAGACAGTTCTGATATTGGGTGGTAAAGATAAAGGTAACGATTATAATGAAATTTCGGGACTAGTAAAAGAGAAATGCTCCGGACTTATATTCATGGGACTTCACAACGAGAAGCTACACGATTTTTTCAGAAACTTTGGCCTTCCTATAGTAGATGTAAAGAGCATGAAAGATGCTGTTGATGCTGCATATAATATGGCCAAAGATGGAGAAACCGTTTTATTAAGCCCTTGTTGCGCAAGTTTCGACCTATTCAAAAGCTACGAAGACAGAGGAGACCAGTTTAAAGAATGTGTTAAAAACCTATAATTCAGACAAAAAAAATGGACTTGTTAAAAAAACTTTTCAAAGGAGATAAAGTGGTATGGATTTTATTCATGCTGTTTTGTCTTATATCAATAATAGAAGTATTCAGTGCCTCAAGTACTCTTACATACAAATCGGGAGATCACTGGAGACCTATAACTTCTCACATGACACTTTTGTTTACAGGGTCCATTATAGTGTTTTTTACACATCTTATGCCTTGCAGATGGTTCAAGAAATTCAATGTAATACTTATCTTTTCTTGGCTTTGCCTGATTTTCCTTCTTATATGGGGTGCCTTCACCAATGGAGCAAGACGATGGATAGACTTAGGGTTCTTTCAGTTTCAGCCGTCGGAACTTGCCAAGATGGGTATAATAATATTCGTGGCATACACCCTTACTAAATTCCAGGGAGAAAACGGAGCAGACAAAAAGGCTTTCAAGTATATAATGGTTGCTACAGGCGGGACAATATTGCTTATCTTTACTGAAAACCTTTCTACAGCAGTACTTATATCTGCAACAGTATATATCATGATGTTTATAGGGAGAATTCCGTTGAAACAGCTGACATATCTAACGGCAGCCGGAGTAGCAACAATAATATTAGCTATAGGTACAATAAAATTTGTGCCATGGGAAGAAATGGGTATTCACCGTTTTTCAACATGGAAAGCCCGTATAGACAGCCATCTGAATCAAGGAGAAATACCCGCCGCAAAATTCGACATAGACAACGACGCCCAAGTAGCACATGCCAATATTGCAATAGCCACAAGCAATGTGTTGGGCAAAGGTCCTGGAAACAGTGTACAAAGAGACTTCCTATCACAGGCTTTTTCGGACTTTATCTATGCCATAATAATAGAGGAACTGGGACTGGTAGGAGGAGCTTTTGTGGCATTGTTATATATCGTACTGCTTTTGAGAATAGGCAAAATAGCCAGAGAGTGTGATGAACTGTACTACTCACTACTCATTATGGGGATAGGTATTATCATCTCACTTCAAGCAATGTTCAATATGCTGGTAGCAGTAGGTATAATACCTGTGACCGGACAACCACTGCCGCTTATCAGCAAAGGAGGTACATCTATATTGATAAACTCGGCATACATAGGCATTATATTAAGTGTAAGCCGCCACGTATATGAAATGAGGGCTAAAGAAGAAGAACAAAAAGCATTGCTGGAAGTTCAAATGCAAGAAAATGCCATATCAATTCTTCAGGATGCAGCCATACAGCTAGCTGAAAAAAAATTACAAAATAAAAAAGACGAGAATAGTATAAATCAATTGTAACAATAACAACAATTATTTATAATTTATTACATTCTTATTTGAAGTTTATTAATAACTTTGCAAAAAGAAGAACGACAGAACTTTATGAAGAATAATCTTAGAATTATAATAAGCGGCGGAGGAACAGGAGGACATATATTCCCTGCTGTATCTATTGCAAATGCAATAAAAGAACAAAGACCTGATACAGAAATACTGTTTGTAGGAGCAGAAGAAAGAATGGAAATGCAAAGAGTACCTGCCGCAGGTTATAAAATAATAGGACTTCCGGTAGCAGGTTTCGACAGAAAGAATATTTTCAAGAATTTTTCTGTTATGATAAAACTCATAAGAAGCCAGCTGAAAGCAAAGAAAATAATAAAGAACTTCAAACCTCATGCTGCTGTAGGAGTTGGAGGGTATGCAAGCGGACCAACTCTGAAAATGGCAGGAATGATGGGAATCCCGACTCTGATACAAGAACAAAACTCTTATGCTGGAGTAACCAACAAACTGCTTGCCAAGAAAGCAAAAATAATATGTGTGGCTTACGAAGGTATGGAAAAGTTCTTCGACAAAGATAAAATAATAATGACAGGAAACCCTGTAAGGCAAGGTTTGCTAAACAATAATGTAACAAGAGAGGAAGCCATAAAGTCTTTCGGCCTTGACTTAAACAAAAAAACAATATTAGTATTGGGAGGAAGCCTTGGAGCCAGAACCCTAAACAACTGTATGATGAAAAAAATAGAGTTGATAAAGGGTACTGATGTACAATTTATATGGCAAACAGGAAAGTATTACATCAATGAAGCCAAATATTGTCATAATAAGGCAGGACAGCCTGCTATGATTCATACTACAGACTTCATATCAGACATGAATTCAGCTTACAAGGCTGCCGATTTAGTGATAAGCAGAGCCGGTGCAGGTTCTATATCAGAATTCTGTATATTAGGGAAACCTGTAATACTGGTACCTTCACCCAACGTAGCAGAAGACCATCAGACAAAAAATGCTATGGCTCTCGTGAACAAAAACGCCGCTATTTGTATTAAAGATAATGAAGCCGAAAGCAATCTTATAGAAACTGCTATAAAATTGGTAAATGAAAAAGACAGGCTTTGCAAGTTAAGCGAAAATATAAAGAAACTGGCTTTTTACGATTCTGCAAACATTATTGCGCAAGAAGTTTGTAAACTGGCCGATAATTTTAAAAACGAAAATGGATATTAATTCTATAAAATCAGTATATTTCATTGGTGCCGGAGGTATTGGTATGAGTGCCTTAGTCAGATTTTTTTTATCGAAAGGTAAAAATGTAGCAGGCTATGACGGTACTCAAAGCAACCTGACAGAAAAACTTATAGAGGAAGGTGCGGATATTCACTATGAAGACAATCCTTCTATAATACCTCAGACATTCAAGGATAAAGAAAATACAGTTGTAATATATACACCTGCTATTCCTAAAAGCCATAAAGAACTTATTTTCTTTCAAGAAAATGGATTCGAGATACAGAAAAGAGCTCAGGTATTGGGCATGATAACAAAAACCGAAAAAGGACTATGTGTAGCAGGTACACATGGAAAGACCACTACATCGACAATGACTGCACATCTGCTTCATCAGTCGGAAATAGGATGCAATGCTTTTCTTGGCGGTATTTCAAAAAACTACAAGACAAACTTGCTACTATCCGAAAAAAGTGATTATGTGGTTATAGAAGCTGATGAATTTGACAGGTCTTTTCATTGGCTCACACCTTTTGCCACTGTCATTACATCTACAGACTCCGACCATCTTGACATATATGGTACGAGAGAGGCCTATCTGGAGAGTTTCAGAAAATACACTTCACTGGTAAGACCTGACGGATGTCTGATAATAAAAAAGGGAATAGAATTGAATATCAATGTTCAAAATGGTGTAAAAGTTTATTCATATGGAATAAATGAAGGTGATTTCCATGCTGATAATATACGAATTGGAAATGGTGAAATATTATTTGATTTCATTTCTCCTATTTGTAATATAAACGACATACAGCTAGGAGTACCTGTATATGTAAATATAGAAAATGGCATAGCTGCAATGGCACTTGCACAGATAGCAGGAGTGAAAAATGAAGAAATAAAAAAAGCCATGCCTACATTTGGTGGAGTAGACAGACGATTTGACTTCAAAATAAAAGATAAGATTCATGTCTTCCTGAGTGATTATGCACACCATCCGGCAGAAATAAAACAGAGTATTTCATCTATAAAGATGTTATATCCTGAAAAAAAGATAACTGTAGCATTCCAGCCTCATCTGTTTACACGTACAAGAGATTTCTACAAAGATTTCGCAGAAAGCCTGTCTGTAGCAGATGAAGTTTTGTTGCTTGATATATATCCTGCAAGAGAATTACCTATAGAAGGAGTATCAAGCAAACTGATATTCGACAACATTAAAGAAAGCGTTGACAAAAGAATGTGCAAGAAGGATGAACTTCTGAACATCATAAAAGAAGAGAACATAGAAGTCTTGATAACATTGGGAGCCGGTGATATAGACAATTTAGTACCACAAATATACGATATTATAAATAATAAATGAAAAAAAGAATTCTCATACTCATAGCGTTGATAGCAACATCAGTTTATCTGGTGCTTGCTGTCACTGTTTTTAATGCAAAGCCATCGGACAGAGAATGTAAGGGTATAGAATTGGAAATAAAAGACAATACAGACTTGGGGTTTATTACTATAAAGGATATAGAAACCAGTCTTAAACAAAAGAAAATTTTACCTACGGGCAAGAATCTGGAAAACATTGATACCAGAAATATAGAGGATTTTCTAGAAAAAAGTTCATTCATCAAAAATGCAGAATGTTATGTAACTGCAGGAGGAAAGGTGAAGATTGACATCTACCAAAGAATCCCGATGATGAGAATAATGAGTAGCAATGGCGACAATTATTATATAGACAATGAAGGCAAAATAATGAAAGTAACCGGAAAAGCAGTAAGGGTAACTGTCGCAACTGGATATATAGATAGAAAATTTGCACAAGAGAAGCTGTTTGAACTTGCAAAGTTTCTGAAATCTAACTATTTTTGGGACTCACAAATAGAACAGGTTAATGTAACAACAAAACAGGAGATAGAACTCATACCTAGAGTTGGAGACCATGTTCTATTTTTAGGGAAACCGGAAATGTATGATATAAAGTTCCGCAAACTGAAAGCCTTCTATAAAGAAGGACTGAATAAAGTGGGCTGGAACAAATATGAACGTATAAGTGTTGAGTTCAACAACCAAATAATTTGTACCAAAAAGGAGAGATAATAATGGCAGCAACAGATTTTATAGTAGCAATAGAATTAGGATCAACCAAAATAACAGGTCTTGTCGGAAAGAAAAATACAGACGGAAGCATAAATGTTTTGGCTTATGCTAAAGAACACTCGTCCGACTGCATAAAAAAGGGAGTTATATACAACCTTGATAAAACGACTCAGAAAATAACATCAGTTATAAAAGAACTGGAAAACCATATCCAAGCAGGCATAAAGAAAGTTTATGTTGGAATAGGAGGCTTGTCGCTGAGAGGTATAAAAAACACTGTATCAAGACAATTCAACGATGATACCAGAATTTCACAGGCTATTATAGATAGCATGATGAAAGAAAACATGGACTTTGCCTTGATGGACTATGAGATTTTGGATGTAGAGTCACAAGAATATAAAATAGGCAATAATCTGCTTACCGAACCTGTTGGAACAACTGCCAATAATATAGACGGAAATTATCTGAACATTATAGCCAGGCCTTCTGTAAAACAAAACATCAAACAATGTTTCCTACATTCCGGCTACGAAATTGCCGGTTTTGTCATTTCTCCTATGGCTACTGCCGATACATTACTGACCAACAATGAAAAACGTTCGGGCTGCGCACTTGTAGATATTGGTAACGATACTACATCTGTTGCTATATACAAGAATAATCTGCTACGCCATATCTGTGTTATCCCTCTTGGAAGTAATAATATCACAAAAGATATCTCAAGCAAACACATCGAAGAGGAAGATGCAGAACAACTGAAAATAAAATATGCTTCGGCATATACAGAACATAAGGAAAATGAAGAGCCACAGGAAAGCGAATTTACAGTAGAAGGAAAATATACTATTCAGGCTAGAGTACTGGAAGATATAGTGGAAGCCAGAGTGAATGAAATTCTGACAAATGTATTCAACCAGATAAAACTCTCTGGATATAGCGACAACCTTATGGCTGGTATTGTCATAACAGGAGGTACATCTAATATGCCTAATATTGACAGGGCCATGAACAATATTACAAAGTTCGACAAAACAAGAATAGCTCATACAGGAGACATAACAAACAATGGAATGGCTATACCACAGAACGGTACAACAAATACTCTTGTAGGTATATTATTGTCGGGCGAAGAAAACTGTTGCAGAATAGATCCGAGAAAAGGACATCAACTGGATTTTGAAGAAGACAAGAAAAATATACAAGATGTAAAGGAGGCTTCTGAAGAAAACAAGAATCAAGAGAATATTGTAAAAGAAGAAGTAATAGAGAACGTTAAAGTTGACGAAAAAGAAGAGGAACAGGAAATAATAAAAATATCTACTCCTTCTCTTGAAGAAAAGACCAAAGAATGTCAAGAACTTATACGTACAGCAACACAACATTTCCTTGTAAGAAATTATTCTTCGGCACTCGAAGTTTTGGAAAAAGCCAGACTTCTGAATATTGAATCTAAAACCAAAGAGATAGAATCAATGGAAATAGAAGCCAAAAGACTATTGGACGAAGCTGAAAGGGTAAGAGTGATAAAAGAAAACAGACTTGCCGCTGAAAAGCAGAGAGAAAAACAAAGGAAAGAGGAATGTGACAAGATTTTGGACGAAGCTATCGTTTGTATAGACAAAGGTCAATATAAAGAAGCGCAGGAAAAACTCAATGCTGCAAAAGAATATAACATTGTTGAAGAAAATGTTATAATAGAAGAACTTGAAGAAAAAATAAAAAAATCACAGAAACATAAGAAAGGCAATATTATAGTAAACCTTTTCAAGAAAGTTTCTGACGAACTTTTTGACGGAATTAAATAAGAACCATATTAAACCAATATAACTATGTCTGAAGAAACAACAATGCCTTTCGATTATCCGGAAGACGTACAACATATAATAAAGGTTATTGGAGTTGGTGGAGGTGGAGGAAATGCAGTAAACCACATGTACAAAGAAGGTATACATGATGTAAACTTCGTTGTATGTAACACCGACAACCAGGCCCTCGATGAATCTCCTGTTCCTATCAAGCTACAATTGGGCAGTGAAGGTCTGGGTGCAGGAAACAGACCCGAAAGAGCTAAAGCTGCTGCAGAAGAAAGCCTCGAACAAGTAAAAGAAATGCTTAACGATGGCTGTAAAATGGCTTTTATCACTGCAGGAATGGGAGGTGGTACTGGAACAGGTGCTGCACCAATCATTGCCAAGACTGCAAAAGATATGAACATCCTCACTGTAGGAATAGTGACAATACCTTTTCTATTTGAAGGATACAGAAAAATAGACCAGGCTCTGGACGGAGTTGAAGAGATGAGCAAACATGTAGACGCTCTGCTTGTAATCAACAACGAAAGACTTAGAGATGTCTACTCTGACATAAGCGTAATGAATGCTTTTGGCAGAGCCGATGATACTTTATCCATTGCAGCAAAAAGTATAGCCGAAATCATTACTCTGAGGGGTACTATAAACCTTGACTTCAACGATGTAAAAACCGTACTTAAAGATGGAGGTGTAGCCATTATGAGTACAGGTTTCGGTGAAGGAGAAGGACGTGTGACACAAGCCATTGCCGATGCTCTAAATTCTCCTTTATTGAATAATAATGACATTTTCAACTCTAAAAAGGTTCTGTTCGTCATAACTTATAGTCCTAACAGCGAACTTATGATGAATGAAATGGATGAGATACACGAGTTCATGAGTAAATTCAGCAAGGAGGTTGAAACAAAATGGGGTTTGTATATCGATGAAACTCTGGAATCTAAAGTTAAATTTACTATACTTGCTACTGGATTCGGCATTTCGGATGTTCCGGGTATGAGCAATGTACTTCTAAAACACTCGAAAGAAGAAGAAGCAAAACTTGCCGAACAGGAGGAAATAAGACAGAAAAATGAGGACAGAAGAAACGACTATTATAGTACTATAAAAAGTAATAATCGCAAGAAACGTCATAACATCTATATATTCAGTGAAGAAGATCTGGATAACGATGACATAATAAGTATGGTCGAAATAACTCCAACATACAAAAGAACAAGAACAGATCTTGAAAGTATACAGTCAAAAGCCACAACAGAAAATATTAGTGGAACGAACAGCAATACCCAAGAAACAGAAAACAATATTATAACATTCTAATATAGAAACATTTAAATATTACGATTATGAATTTGTTTGACTTGATAAGTAATGATATCAAAGAAGCCATGAAGGCTAAAGACAAGGTGAAACTTGAAACTCTTAGAAACATAAAGAAATTCTTCATTGAAGCAAAGACAGCTCCTGGAGCCAATGACACCCTTACAGATGATGCTGCACTTAAAATAATGCAGAAACTGGTTAAGCAAGGCAAAGACTCGGCTGCAGTTTACGAAGGACAAGGACGTACAGACTTAGCTGAAGCAGAAATGGCTCAGGTACACGTAATAGAAGCATATTTACCAAAACAACTTTCAGCAGAAGAACTTGAAATCAAGATAAAAGAAATAATAGAAAGAGTTGGAGCCAAAGATGGTAAAGACATGGGTAAAGTAATGGGAGTTGCTTCAAAAGAACTTGCAGGACTCGCAGAAGGACGTGCTATATCAACAAAAGTCAAAGAACTTCTTGGATAATAATTAACATACTATAAAATAACAACTTTATAAAACGATATATACTTTCTTGTTTCACTTGTCAAAAGTATATATCGTTTTTTTTATAATATAATATTTCATGAGCGAATTCTTTTTAGAGACACACGATGTCATAAAACGATATGCCAATCATACAGCCTTGAATGGTGTAAGCATAAAAGTACCAGAAAGTAAGATTTTCGGGCTACTCGGTCCTAACGGAGCAGGTAAAACAACTCTTATTAGAATAATCAACAGAATTACAGCACCAGACTGTGGTGAAGTATATTTCAACGGGCATCCTTCTCAAGCAAATGACATATACAATATAGGATACCTACCTGAAGAACGTGGTTTGTACAAGAAAATGAAAGTAGGAGAACAAGCAGTATACCTGGCACAACTGAAAGGATTAAGCAAAAAGGAAGCCACACAACGCCTTAAAGTATGGTTTGACAAATTTGAAATAACTCCCTGGTGGGATAAAAAACTAGAAGAGTTGTCCAAAGGTATGCAGCAGAAAGTGCAGTTCATAATAACAGTTCTTCACAAGCCAAAGCTACTTATATTCGATGAACCTTTTTCCGGTTTCGACCCTGTGAATGCCGAATTATTAAAAAAAGAGATTCTTGAACTTAAAGAACAAGGACATACTATTATCTTCTCTACACATAATATGTCATCTGTAGAAGAAATTTGCGACAACATTGCTTTAATAAATCATTCGGAAGTAGTATTACAAGGTAATGTATCAGAAGTAAGATCCAGATTCAAGACAAACACATATAAAATAGCAATACCAACAAACGAACAACTGATTGAAAACAATCTCTTTACTATAAAATCATACGAAGAAAAGAACAATGAATTCTGGTATACTATAGAAAAAAACAACAATTCATCCAATTCGGATTTGATAAGACACATAGCAGAAAAAAATGAAATACTATCATTTTCCGAATGTATTCCTTCTATGAACGAAATATTCATAAGAACTGTAGGAAACAACAACTCATATACAAAAGACAACAATTTGAAACAAGATTGATTCTGAAAAAAAATACATATCATCATGAACAAGATTTTAATAATTATACATCGCGAATTCATGAATAGAGTAAGTAAAAAGTCTTTTATAATACTTACTATATTAATGCCGTTTATATTCGCTGCTCTGATTTTTGTTCCACTTATGCTTTCTATGGTGAAAAGTGACAAACAAAAAGATATTGCCATTATAGACCATACAGGTAAATACTTCCATCAATTCAAGAACGATGAGTCTTATCGTTTTTTCCCTCAGGAAAAGATGCTTGACGAATTCAAATCAGATACTACAACATTCTGTGCTGTAATAGAAATCAAATCTGACCTGGTAAAAAATCCTGACGATGCGGCCATTTACTCTAAGAAAGAGATACCACAAGGTCTGTCAAAAATTGTAAACAATGCTCTGAACGAACAGATACGTCATGATAAACTGCTAAACTACAATATTCCAGAATTGCCTGCCATAATGAATGATTTTAATAAATCGTATAGTATAAAGACGATTAAATGGAACGAAGACGGCAGTGAAAATGAGTCGAATGCAAGTATAGCAGTTGCAGCCGGAATGATACTGACATTCCTTATCTATATGTTTGTAATGTCATACGGAGGTATGGTTATGCAAAGCGTGATGGAAGAAAAAGCCAACAGAATTGTTGAACTTATGATTTCTTCTGTAAAGCCTTTCCAATTAATGATCGGAAAGATTACAGGAATAGGTCTTGTAGGAATATTTCAGTTAATGATATGGGGGATTATGCTTGTAGTGATACTTACCATAGCAGGATTTACATTCGGAGTATCGGCTGCTACAAATCCAGACATGATGATGTCGGCGCAAGGCATACAGCCCTATAATAATCCGGAAGGGGCTGTAGCCATACTTAATTCGATACATAATCTGAACCTACCTTATTTGGGTGGAATATTCATTCTTAACTTTATAGGAGGTTATCTTGTATATGCATCTATATTTGCCGCTATAGGAGCCTCTATCAATGAATCAGAAGATTCACAACAATTTATGATGCCAATAGTATTATTGCTGATATTCGGACTTTATGCATCTATATACAGTGCCGACAATCCTGACGGTCCGTTGGCCATATGGTGTTCGATGATTCCATTCACATCGCCTATAGTTTCAATGACAAGAGTAGCACTTGATGCTCCAGTATGGCACACTATAGTTTCACTGTGTATACTATATATATCAGCATTTACACTAATATGGGTATCTGGAAAGATATATAGAGTAGGCATACTGATGTATGGCAAAAAGCCTTCCATAAAAGAAATGATAAAGTGGATTACATACAAATAACAAAAACTTGCATAAACACTTCTTCACATAGTAAACAGATGTCAGCTGAACAATTCCTTTAGCACTGCCAAAGATTTCATTTCAGAAAAATCAGGAAGATGAAGATTATAATATTCATTTATTATATCAAGACATCTGTTTCTCTCATTTCTGCTCATTGAAAACAAGTGCATTGTTTCATAACGCATTCTCATAAGATTTACTATACGTGCAGCCTCTTCCGGATGAACATACATTCCGTGAAGAGGCTGTTCTGTTGTGAAACAGGCATTAATCAAGTCGAAATAAGCTCCTTTTACATAATCGTATACATTAGGAAAGAGTCCTAAAAAGCGGGAAAGACGCATCAGAAACACAAGATGGAAGTTGGAAAAGCTCTTATCACAAGTATCAAGCCATACTATAGAATTTACTATATATGCATAAAGTGCTTCATTCCTACCCTCTTCCTTTAATGCTTTGAATAGAAATTCCGACAAAAACAATGCTATGCTTGATTTAAAAGGATCGTACGGAATAGATGCAAATGGATGCCACAACCGTGATTCTTTTATAGGATGAAGGCTCGATTGGGGTTTTATATCCGAGTCGAACTCCACCAACGAAAGGGGTTGAAACAATACACTGCTTACTGCCTGCTTCTTTAAACGTGATGCAGGTACAAGAAAAGACATCCTCCCATTTTGTTCTGTGTATATATGGGCTATATTTTTTGTATCGTTATACCTGAATGTACATAATACAACACCTGTAAACTTCTGCAACATAATACTTTTGAAATAAATCAATACAAACTAATCACTCTGTTTTACATCTACAAAAACAATAAAAACGAAACACTTTTTATTTTTCAATATTTTATAATAAAAAAGCCCCGGAGCAAATAGTTCCAAGGCTTTCCCCATTTGTAAGATGTGAGGGTAAAAAAATAATAATTAAAATTCAATGCCATTATGCATCTATATTAGCATAAGTAGCATTCTTTTCTATAAAGTCACGTCGAGGAGCAACATCATCACCCATCAACATAGAGAATATATAGTCGGCTTCCGCAGCATTCTCTATCTGAACCTGCTTCAATATACGTGTCTCAGGATTCATTGTAGTTTCCCACAACTGCTCAGGGTTCATTTCACCAAGACCTTTATAACGCTGTGTATGTATTCCCTGCTCACTTCCATCACCATATTTCTGTATAAACATCTGACGCGATTCTTCGGTATAGCAATATTCGCTTACTTTTCCTTTTGTACACTTATACAAAGGAGGAGTAGCAATATAGAGATGTCCTTCCTGAATTATTTCGGGCATATATCTGTAGAACAATGTCATTATAAGTGTGTCGATATGTGAACCATCGACATCGGCATCGGTCATTATAATAACTTTATGATAACGGAGTTTCTCGATGTTAGCCTTTTTACTGTCTTCTTCTTCAATACCGAATCGGATACCTAAAGCCTGAATAATATTGTTCACTTCATCACTTTCGAATGCTTTATGCCACATTGCTTTTTCAACATTAAGGATTTTACCTCTTAATGGAAGAATGGCCTGGAACTGGCGGCTTCTGCCTTGTTTTGCAGAACCACCGGCAGAATCACCCTCGACAAGGAACAATTCACATTCTTCTGCCACTCGGCTGGAACAGTCGGCCAACTTACCAGGAAGTCCACCTCCGCCCATAGGGCTCTTGCGTTGTACTGATTCACGAGCTTTTCTGGCAGCAATACGGGCTGTTGCAGCCAGAACCACCTTGTCTACTATTATCTTGGCTTCTTTAGGATGCTCTTCCAGATAATTAGTCAAAGCTTCACCTACAGCCTGTTGCACCGCACCGCTCACTTCGCTGTTTCCAAGTTTGGTTTTTGTCTGACCCTCAAATTGAGGTTCTGACACCTTTACAGAGATTACAGCTATAAGTCCTTCACGGAAGTCCTCTCCCGATATTTCTACCTTAGCTTTCTCAAGAGCCTTGCTTTCTTCCGCATATTTCTTCAATACACGAGTAAGCGCTGCACGGAAACCACCCTCATGGGTACCACCTTCTATGGTATTGATATTGTTTACGTAAGAATGAAGATTTTCACGGAAACCTGTATTATACATTATAGCACACTCGATAGGTACTCCCTGCTTTTCTGTATTAAGATAGATTACATCGTCTATAAGAGGAGTATTGCTTGAGTTCAAGAAACGAACAAACTCCTTCACTCCTTCTTCAGAGTGGAAAGTCTCGCTCTTACTGCTTCCGTCTTCTTCTTTCACACGCTTATCGGTAAGAGTAATAGTTATACCCTTGTTGAGGTATGCAAGTTCACGAAGACGTGCCTGAAGAATATTATACTTGTATTCTGTTACGATAAAAATAGAACTGTCAGGCCAAAAAGTCTGGCGTGTACCATTCAAATCGGTTGTACCAATTTCCTTTACCGGATACAACGGCTTGCCACATTCATATTCCTGCTGATAGATTCTTCCATTGCGGAATACATTTGTAGTCATATGTGTAGACAAGGCATTTACACAAGATACACCTACCCCATGCAAACCTCCTGATACTTTATACGAACCTTTATCGAATTTACCTCCAGCATGAAGTACTGTCATAACAACTTCCAATGCTGACTTCTTTTCTTTCTCATGATAGTCTACCGGGATACCACGTCCGTTATCCTGAACTGTTATAGAATTATCTTCATTTATAGTTACTTCAATATGTGTACAATATCCAGCCAATGCTTCATCAATAGAGTTATCCACAACCTCATAAACAAGATGGTGTAAACCTTTTTCGCTTATGTCGCCAATGTACATTGCAGGACGTTTACGCACTGCTTCAAGTCCTTCCAGAACCTGAATACTGTTTGCCGAGTAGTTATTTCCGCTGTTTTGTGTCAGTTCTTCACTCATGTTTTTAAATAGTTAATTTTATTTTTCAAAAATACAAAAAAACTACGATATGTAAGCTTTTATACTTCTAAAAATCTTAAAAATAGCAACTCAAAAACAGCAATAAAGTCAGAATTGCCTACCTTTGCTATATATCTGTAGAGTTGACAAGAAAAAACTAATTAATTTACAATGAAAAAGAACAGCAAAATATTCCCTAACGACTGGATAAATATCCATCCATACAACTCAATGCAACCATCCGATCCGTACTTCATAGAGCTTGCCAACAAACTATATGAAAAAGCCGTAATAGATGAACTTCCCGAAAAATACAAAAAGAAAATATGCATTTATATTTCCGCCTATCTGGAGGACATAATTTCAGGACTTGGATTATGGGATGCCTTCAGAAGTGAAAACAGAAGACTATATGGCAAAAACCTGCCTTTTTATGACGAAAATGAATACTTTGACGGAGAACCCAACTTCTCTGACTTATGTTTCATCATATGGAACACTTGGCAAAAGGCTCCTTACGAACACGCTTTCGTCAATCCGTCTGACAAAAGAATAAAGAAACAGGCCGAAGCTATATACGAGACAATATGCAAAGCCTACGAAGATGCACCCGAAAACGACTGTCTGAAAAATTTTTTCGATTCTTTTAAAGACGAAAAAGATGCCGACCACAAGTTAGGCTGGCTGTTCGGACACAATTATCTGACAGAACCTTCAATGGAACCATATATAGACAGAGTAACCCCTTCCGACAAGTTCATAATACCTACCGGGCCTTTAGCCTTGTTTCTACACGAATGGATAGATATTCTTACAGAAAACGAAGAATGGAAGAACGTGAAAAAACTGTATGTTTCGCAACCTGCCATTCCCGCATCTATGAGCGAAAGAAACAAAGATACATTCTCTAAGTTTACCGATTACACCAACGGTTATCATCTGGCATACCTCAATGGATATGACTCACTGAGAAGTTTTCTGGTAAATGTTCTTAAATGGAAAGACGATGACAACCATACTCTGCCACAAATGAAGGCACACAACAATTTCATACTGATGGTAAATCAGGAAAAAGGGCTGCTATTGGCCAAAGACATATGCGAATTCATTGCAGATGCAAACAATCCGTTTTACAACAAAGACAAGGCAGAAAAAAATTCTTTCAGGCTGCTCACCGAAGAAACCCTGTGTCCACCCGACTTGCTTACTTACTGCATAAACAACAAAATGCTACCCGACTTGACCATACCAAATACCGACGAGAAAAACATGGCTGTAGAAAATGCCGATTTCATTGCACGTCACTCGCTTCTTTACTACTACAGAGGCGACTGAATAAGCATGTTTGTCATATATAATTCATTTTTGTAACTTTGCAGTCCAATAAAACAAAAAGAATCTCATTTTATGGAATTAAAAGAGCATTTTTCCGATAAGATATTCAATTTAATATCCGAAACAGCCGACGAGCTAGGATTGGAGTGTTATGTAGTGGGAGGATATGTCAGAGATTTTTTTCTGAAACGCCCTTCAAAAGATATAGATGTAGTTGTTGTTGGAAGCGGTATAGAAATAGCTAAAGCACTAGGGAAAAAACTAGGAAAAGGAGCCAATGTTTCTGTATTCAAGAACTTCGGCACTGCACAAGTAAAATACAAGGAACTCGAAGTTGAATTTGTTGGAGCCAGAAAGGAATCATATAGCCACAACAGCCGAAAACCCATAGTGGAAGACGGGACGCTGGAGGACGACCAGAACAGACGTGACTTCACCATCAATGCTATGGCTGTATGTCTGAACAGAGAAAGGTTTGGAGAACTGGTAGACCCTTTCAACGGAATGGCCGATCTGGAAGACAAAATCATAAGGACACCGTTGAACCCCGATATCACCTTCAGCGATGACCCATTGAGAATGATGAGGTGCATCAGGTTTGCCACTCAACTTAATTTCTACATAGAAGACGAAACATTCGATGCACTGGAAAGGAACAAGGAAAGAATAAACATAATTTCAAAAGAAAGAATAGCCGACGAACTGAACAAGATACTTCTATCGCCAATACCGTCAAAAGGATTTGTAGACCTTGACAGATGCGGACTTCTGCAACTTATATTCCCCGAACTATGCGCACTGCAAGGAGTGGAGACAAGAAACGGAAGGGCTCATAAAGACAACTTCTACCACACTCTGGAGGTAGTTGACAACATAGCCAAAGTAACCGACAACCTATGGTTGCGCTGGGCAACACTGCTACACGATATAGGCAAGCCAAAGACCAAAAGATGGGAACCTAAAGCCGGATGGACATTCAAGAACCACAATTACATAGGCGAAAAGATGATTCCGGATATCTTCAGAAAAATGAAGCTACCGATGAATGAAAAGATGAAGTACGTACAAAAACTTGTAGGACTTCATATGCGCCCGATAGTGATAGCCGACGAGGAGGTGACAGACTCGGCAGTGAGAAGACTGCTCTTCGAAGCAGGCGATGACATAGACGACCTGATGTGTCTGTGTGAAGCCGACATTACATCAAAAAACGAAGCCAGAAAACAACGTTTTCTGGAAAACTTCAAGTTAGTGAGACAAAAGCTGAAAGATCTGGAAGAAAAAGACAGAATAAGAAACTTCCAACCTCCGGTAGACGGTGAAGAGATTATGAGGATTTTCAATCTTAAGCCCTGCAGGGAAATAGGAGATTTGAAAAGCAGTATCAAGGATGCAATACTTGACGGAATAATACCAAACGAGCATGAAACTGCATATAAATATATGCTTGAAAAAGCAAAGGAAATGGGACTTGAGCCTATAAACTTATAGCAAAAGTCATACCATTACGCAAGCAATAGAACAAAAGCGTATCTTTTAGATATTCATTTTAGAGAATCGGAAAGATACGCTTTATTATACCATTTCAAAAACCAAGAACCATACATAATATATTATAGAAAAACATCTCAAAATAAACAATATTATTTTTCTATTACAAATTAAGTTTACCAAAACACCCTCCTACAAGGCTTATAACAACATTTACAAACAATAAAGTTTACCAAATTTAGAAACCAAGACAAAATGCAGATTTTTATTATCAAAAGTTTGTCATACATTTGCACAAAGAAAAAAAATAAAAGAATTTCAAACTAAGATAAAAAAGAAATGAACACTCAAGCTATTTGTATCATCAAACGTGACGGAAAAAGAGAAAACTTCTCTTCTTCAAAAATTTCCAATGCAATAAGCAGAGCTTTCGAAGCCACTGGTATTACAGAATATAAAGCCCAAATTGACGATATCACCCAAAAGGTTATAGAACATTTCAACAACGACACTATAGGCGTAGAAGAAATACAGGACATCGTAGAGATGGAACTGATGAAAACACAGCCTGAAGTGGCAAAAAAATACATTATCTACAGACAATGGAGAAACACAGAGCGTGACAGGAAAACAAAGATAAAGCATATTATGGATGGAATTGTAGCCATCGACAAAAACGACATCAACCTAAGCAATGCCAATATGTCGAGCCATACTCCGGCTGGACAGATGATGACTTTTGCATCCGAAATCACAAAGGACTATACTTACAAGTATCTTCTGCCAAAAAAGTTCTCGGAAGCACACCAATTGGGAGATATCCATATACACGACCTGGATTATTATCCTACCAAAACCACTACTTGCATACAATACGACCTGGACGACTTGTTCGAAAGAGGCTTCCATACAAAGAATGGAAGCATACGTACACCACAGTCCATACAGAGCTATGCAACATTAGCAACCATTATATTCCAGACCAACCAAAATGAGCAACATGGAGGACAGGCAATACCGGCATTCGACTTCTTCATGGCAAAGGGAGTCTTGAAAAGCTATCAAAAAGCTGTTGCCACTACATTGTCATTCTATATGGAAATGAAAGGTACAGACTTGAAAGAAGAAGACGTTCTGAAAAAAGTAAAAGAATCATTCCAGACAATAAGGCCTACAGAAGAAAGCAAGGCCATGTTTATAAAGGAACTGAATCTTCAGAATGAAATTCTGAGCACAAACGAACTTGAACACATACTGAACAAGGCCTTCGAACGTACACGCAAAGATACACATCAGGCAATGGAAGGTTTCATCCACAACCTCAACACCATGCACTCACGCGGAGGAAACCAGGTAGTATTCAGTTCCATCAACTACGGAACAGACACTTCGGAAGAAGGCAGAATGGTAATAGAAGAACTCCTAAAAGCAACCATCGAAGGACTTGGCACACACGGTGAAGTACCTGTATTCCCTATACAGATTTTCAAAATAAAGGACGGAGTTTCTTTCTCGGATGCCGACTATGCTCTTGCAATGAAAGACTTCGATGCAGCCATGGAAGGAAAAATAAAATTCGAATCACCTAACTTCGATATATTCCTGAAAGCCTGCCGGACTACAGCCAAAGCTCTCTTCCCTAACTTCATGTTCCTCGACACACCATTCAACAAAAACGAGAAATGGAAAGCAGACGACCCTAAAAGATACAAGTACGAACTCGCCACAATGGGATGCCGCACAAGAGTGTTCGAAAATCTGAACGGAGAAAAGACTTCGCTGGGAAGAGGAAACCTTTCGTTCACAACAATGAATATGCCACGTCTTGCCATCGAGGCAAGAATAAAGGCTGAAAATATGACCGACAGGAACAACAACGATGCCGTAGAAAAGATGGCAAAGGACTTGTTCTTGGAATCAGTAAAAAGCATGTCGGAATTCATAGCCGAACAACTTTACGCCAGATACCAGTACCAAAGAACCGCACTGGCAAGACAATTCCCTTTCATGATGGGCAACGACGCATGGAAAGGTGGAGGAAAACTGGGACCTAACGACGAAGTGGGAGATGTACTCAACCAAGGAACTTTGGGTATAGGATTCATAGGCGGACACAACGCGATGATGGCGCTATATGGCAAAGGACACGGACATAGCAAAAAATCATGGGACACATTATACGAAGCTGTGGAAACAATGAATACAGTGGCCGATGAATACAAGAAAAAATATCATCTGAACTACTCCATTCTTGCAACTCCGGCAGAGGGTCTTTCGGGACGTTTCACAAAAATGGACCAACGCAAATATGGTATCATAGAAGGTGTGAACGATAGAGACTATTATATAAACTCATTCCATGTAGACGTGAAAGAGCACATCAACATTGTAGACAAAATAAAATGTGAAGCACCTTTCCACGCACTTACATTAGGAGGACACATCACATACGTGGAACTAGACGGCGAAGCGCAGAAAAACGTAAAAGCCATAGCCAAAATAGTAAAGACGATGAACGATGCCGGTATAGGATACGGTTCTATAAACCATCCTGTTGACACATGCCACAGTTGTGGCTACCGTGGAGTGATATACAGCAAATGCCCTATCTGTAACAGTGAAAACATATTGCGTATGCGCAGAATAACAGGTTACCTCACAGGCGACCTCAGTAGCTGGAACTCGGCAAAACGTGCTGAAGAACGCGACAGAGTGAAACATATGTAATTAAATGCCAATAAAAATCCTTTACAATTCGTATAATCAAAAAAAAAAAATACACATATACAATTGTAAAGGATTCTTATTATAATATTTTATAAATGAAAAATTCTTAAATCTTGGTTCCAATAAACATTTCACAAAAGTCCCATTACATAATCTACTTAAATAATAAATATATTATATTTTCAACATCTATTGAGACATTAATTCCAACTATATCAGTTTCCAACAAGCAATATTATTACATTTTTACATTTAAACAAATTTCCCAAAATCAAGCCATATAACCCAATACTAAATTAAAGAGAATACAAAAAATTGACATAATTCAATTCTTATTCTCCTCCCTATATATGAAATCCAATAATTTTATTTGTTGAAATATAAGATGTGCACCACTTCCTTCATAAACTATACCAATAGTTTCTTCATCTATGGATGTAATACAAGAATAACCTGCCCCACCCCATTCGTCAAGCATCAACCAATATTTTTCAGGCCATGTCATACCATTGTCGAAACTTAATTTCAGAGTAAGAGCCTTACGTGCATTATAGGAATTAGGGTTAAAAAAAGCAAGTAACGTTTTCTTATTTCCATTCTTATCTCTATATACATGTTTATGTATGGATGCCATACAAGTTGGTTCTGTCAAAACACTATACGATGTAGGATGCTCTTTCCAGGTTCTACCCAAATCTGAAGTAACACAGATACGACGACCATTCGGAGAACGTTTCCCACGATTACGATTATCACGCATATTCAACATAATATCACCATTATCCAACTGAATAGCCATGCATTCAGTTGTATTAGAATAAGCAGGATTACTTGCTATCCAAGTTTCACCTCCATCTTTACTATATATTATATTAGAAAATGGCAATCCATTCTTGTCCCTTCCTTGAGTTGGAAAGACCAAAGTACCATCTTTTAAAATTATACCATGTCCTGGAGCAGGAGCATACAACCACCATTCTTTATTCTTTGTTTTAGGAGTAATATTTATAGGCTCGCTCCATGTTATACCATCATCTGTACTCTTAGTAATTAAAAATTGAGACGTTTCTTTCACGTCCAATCCAGGTTGAGAGCCTTTTGCTATCCATTGATGAATCCATCTAGTACTATCTTGCGTAAGATTGCCAACCCATTTTCCAGTCTTCCCATCAAGAACACCATGCATCCACAGTCCTGCTACATATATTGTTCCTGTATTTCCATCACTTAAAATACAAGCATCACTTACTCCATTATATTTTTCTGGCAACCCTCCCCATTCTTTCATATCAAGAACCTTTTGCATTGGTTGCCATGTCTTACCACCATCTTCACTTCGGTTCAATGCTATATCAATATCACCCTGAAGATCGCGAGCTGAATCCCAACGAGCATCATATATAGCCATGAGAGTTCCTCTTTTAGAAGTAGTAAGACCTGGTATTCTACTTGTGTTCACTCCATCTTGCTTAGCCTTACGCAATGGTATACCCACGCGTAAACCTTTATTATATGCAAAGCCAAGGTTATTCACTTTCCCATTAAAGTACATTTCTGTACAATTAAAGTTTACCATATCTGACAATGAAATATTTTCATCTACTTTTACAACAAAAGCCCAATAACATGTATCAGATTTGATTGGAATATTTACTTTCAAATATCCGTTTTCATCTTTAACTTTAGTTATAGCCAATAGTTTATCCTTTTCAATTACACCATTTGAATTACATTCATACATTGAAAATTCATCTATTTTATCTAATGATGTAGTACCTTTAAAAGAATAAGAAAATCCTGTTAACCGTTTATCATCCTTATTATTTTTAATCACCTGAACATAACCCACATGATTATAGTTTTCGCCAGAAAGAACTGGTAGTTCTGCACGTAAAAACTTTATATTAATATCTGAGGCTGATAAAACTCCAATATTCATCAACCCTAAAAACAATAGACTATATTTCATCTTTAAATCTTATTATAAAAACAAATAATTATTTCAACATTTTATCAACTTCTTCCAAATTAAAACGAACCCCGACTATTGAGTGTTTTTCTTTTCCAGGCCTATACTTGACATATGTTATAGCTACAATTGTTCCATCTGATAAAACTTCCAATCCAGGATAACCACAATCACTACCTGCATAACTATGCAATAACTTTATTCTATATTGTCCTGAAGTACCCTCTATAAGGTCCTTATAAGTACCAACCCATACCACAAAGTGACCTTTCGTTGGACTATTAAAAGCCATATCACGAAAAGCTATTATCAATCTACCATCTTTTAGATATCTTGCGACATGTCTATCCCCAGTTACCCCCCATGGAGTTTCCTTCATTTTAGTCCATGTCATACCATCATCATCAGAAAACATCATCAAAGAGTTTCCTTTTCTATCATTTTCTCGTGCAATACAAGCAAGTTGTTTTTTATTTGGAGAATAAAAAAGACAAGGTTCACATGGAGAACGTCCATCAAATTCACCTATTTTTACAGACTTATCCCAGTTTAACCCTCCATCATGAGATATACTACTCCACAAAGTAAGTGGAGAACAATCATTATCATTTGCTCCACGATGATATACTCCCAAATAATCACCATTATTTAATTTTACAATACTTGAGAAAGCCATTACACAAGGCTTATTCAGACTTTTTACTTTAGACCATGTTTGCCCATTATCTTCACTATAACTATACCCCATCAAAGGTTCCTGACAAAAGACGAACAAACGTTCCTTTCCTTTTTTATCTACCATTTTATAAATACTTGGACAATTACTCATTCTTTGCCAATCATAAGGAGTCTTTTGAGAATTCCATGTAAAACCACCATCATTACTACTTGCTATAAAAGCCGCTTTACCTCCATGTCCTAACGACCAAGTACATAATAATGTTTTTCCATCACCTAATAATGTTGTAGTTGGATGACCATTATATAAATTTTCATTACCTTCAGCAATTATAAAATGCAGTTCTTTCTTAGATGATAGATCAATCCATGGTAAATTATTATAATTTTGAGCATTAATAAATTCCAACAAAAAACTTATTAACCCAAGTTTGATAGTAAATTTATGCATTTCTTTGCTACTCATTATTTTAC
>JAHHQV010000084.1 GCA_020026175.1 Phocaeicola sp.
CTGTCAGTTCTATAACTTTGATTTTTGCGATAGTTGTATCTTTTTATGGTTGTAACACAAAAGAACACATTATTTTGATATAAACTAATTTTAAAATCTACTTACGAATAAAAAAAGGATGTGTTGAATAATTAGAATTGCTTTATTTATATTTTATTTGAATATGAAAGGGGTATTATTATCTTGTCTGTGTATAACCTTCCGATTTCAATAAATCAATTATCCTTTCTTTGAATTCTCCCTGTATTATTATTTCACCATCTTTTGCCGAACCTCCTACGCCACATTTGGTCTTTAGGATTTTACTTAAATCTTTAAGGTCTTCCTCGCTTCCAACGAATCCCTTTACCAAAGTTACAGTTTTTCCTCCTCTCCCTTTTTTCTCGATGCTGACTCTCAGTTTCTGTTGTTTTTTATCTAAGGTTTCAATTTCATCTGTTTTATCTGTTTCGTATTTAAAGTCTGGGTTTGTAGAGAATACTACATTCAGTCTGTCTTTCCAATCGTTATTTTTCATTGCTTATTTCATTTTAAATTATGTTTAGAACAGTGCTATAATGCAAACTTACAAACTTTTTCTTTTATAGAGTGTGACTATACAAATAAATAGACTAATTTTGCATTATTGAGTTTATTAATAAATTATTTATGAGCGTTCCAGAACGAAAAATATCGTATAAAATACCTGAACCTACATTGCGTCGTCTGCCTTGGTACTTGTCGTGTGCCAAACTTATGAGAAGTCAGGGGGAAAGGTATGTTTCGTCTACTCATATATCACGTCAGATTAATATAGATTCTTCACAAGTGGCAAAAGATTTGTCTTATGTAGCAATTTCGGGACGCACTAGAGTAGGTTATGAAGTAGATTCTCTGATAGCTGTCTTGGAGGAGTTTCTCGGATTCAATTCTATGCACAAAGCTTTCCTTTTCGGAGTAGGTAGTCTAGGTTCTGCTTTGTTACAAGATACAGGTCTTGCCCATTTTGGCTTGGAGATAGTTGGAGCATTTGATATAAATCCTGATAAAGTAGGTAGTGTCATATCAGGCATACCCGTATATCATACAGACAAATTTTCTGAAATCATGCAAAAGGATAAAGTCAATATAGGAATATTGACAGTCCCTATCAGTATTTCCCAGGAAATAACAGATGTAATGATTTCTCATGGTATAAAAGCCATATGGAATTTTACTCCTTTCAGAATTAGAGTGTCAGAAAATATTGTAGTACAGAACACTTCATTATATGCCCATCTGGCTTTGATGTTTAACAGATTGAAAGACGAACTTAAAAACGAAGATTTATGAAAATAATAGCAATAGGAATGAACTATTCCTTACACTGTAAGGAACTTCATACAGACGAACCTTTGCCGCAAGAGCCGGTGATATTCATGAAACCGGATTCTGCTTTGTTGAAGGACAGCAAGCCTTTCTTTATTCCTGACTTTTCTGATAGAATAGAATACGAAACCGAGCTTGTAGTGAGGATAAACCGATTGGGTAAGAACATTTCTGAAAGGTTTGCGCACAGATATTACGATGCAGTGACTGTAGGTATAGACTTTACGGCAAGAGATCTTCAGAACAAATTACGTTCTGAAGGGAAACCTTGGGAACTGTGTAAGGGATTTGACAATTCGGCAGCTATAGGCGACTGGATTTCTATTGACAAAGTAAAAGATATACAAGATATTAATTTTCATCTTGATATAGACGGCAATACAGTGCAGAGCGGGTGTACCAGGGATATGCTTTTCGGTGTAGACAAGATTATAGCATATGTAAGTCGGTTTTGCACTCTAAAGATAGGTGATTTGATTTTCACTGGAACACCAGTTGGTGTAGGTCCAGTAAAAATAGAAAATCACCTTGAAGGTTTTATCGAGAATGAGAAAGTTTTAGATTTTTATATAAGATGAAGATAAGAACAGGATTAGGATTTGACGTACACCGCCTTGTACCAGGAAGAGAATTATGGTTGGGTGGCATAAAACTGGAGCATGAAATGGGATTGCTTGGACATTCTGATGCAGATGTTCTTATTCATGCCATTTGTGATGCGTTGCTTGGAGCTGCCAACATGAGGGATATAGGTTATCATTTTCCTGATAATGCTGGCGAATTCAAGAATATTGACAGTAAGATTCTTTTGGCAGAAACAGTTAAACTTATTTCTGGTAAGGGATATAAGATAAACAATATAGATGCAACGGTATGTGCAGAGCGACCAAAGCTGAAGGTCCATATACCTCAGATGCAGAAAGTTTTGTCCGAAGTGATGGGTATAGATATTGATGATATATCTATAAAAGCTACTACTACCGAAAAACTTGGGTTTACAGGTAGGGAAGAAGGTATTTCGGCATATGCCGTAGTACTTATTATAAAGGAATGAATAGGATTTAGTAGTTCTCGTTTCTGTTCGGGATATTTTGCTTGACGCAGGTAGATATGAGGGCTGGTTAAAGCTGAAAACTATCATGCTGAAAGTTCTATATTACAGCCAAAACAGAGAATGTGTGTCAAGACTTAAAACTTCTATTCCTCGAATTTACAGATTATAAGTATAATATTAAAAATGGCCGTATCAAACTCTGTATTGAGTAATGATACGGTCATTTTTTTTAGTCTTTTATGATGTTCGGATTTCAGATTACAAGTTCATATCTTCAAGAAATGAGTTTTGACGCCCCCCTTCCCATTATATTCATTAAGCATTATATAGAAAATAAGATTTTAGAATATTGGTATTCAATAATAATGTTTCTTATTCGATTATAAACTAGCTTGATTATAAAATAAGCCCTAAAGAGAGCATCAATCCGAATACAAGTATATTTCTTGACGTTTCTCCAAGTATAGTGTTTAGGGCTTTGCCTTTGTTTATCTTTGCCATTTTGAAAGTCGTCAGGATATGCATTACCAGATATAGCTGAGGAAGCAGTACGGCATATATTTTCCCTATCGCAAGGAAGTAGAAACACAACCAGCATGCTGTCATTCCAAGTAGGAAGTACATAATCAGTCCGGCTTTTGCACCGAATTTTACCACCAGCGTATTCTTGCCGCTTATGGCATCCTGTTCTCTGTCTCTGAAGTTATTTACCATGAGCAGAGTGTCTATAATCATTCCGCAAATCAGTGAAGTGATGGTGACCGAAGTGTTCCATGTATGTGCCATGACATAGAAGGTGAATCCAACAGGAACAAAGCCGAAGAATACAAGAACCAGTACATCCCCCCATCCATGATAGGCCAGCGGATATGGTCCTGCCGTATATAGAAAAGCAAATATTATACAAGCTATTCCTACAGGAATAATCTCTAATCCTCCATAATATAGAAGACACAGCCCTATGATTCCTGCAAGTACTGTAGTTATTGCTATTCCGGTTTTCATGGCTTGGGGTGTAATCCATCCTTGCGAACATGCTCTTTCCGGTCCAAGCCTGTCTTCTCTGTCGGTACCTTTCAGAAAGTCGAACAGGTCGTTTATGAAGTTTGCATCTATCTGCATTATAAATGCAAACATGAAACATAATATGGCAGGTGTTACATTGAAACTATTGTATGTATAAGCAAGCGAACATCCCAGCATGACTGGTATGGCAGCACCTGTAAGCGTTTTGGGTCTTGCAGCAAGTATCCACGCCTTCAAAGAGTTGGTCTTAATCATATTTTATGTATTCTTTTATAATTGAATTTTGTACAAAGTTAGTTATTATATACTATTTTTGTGTTGGTTAAATATAAAATGTTCATTTTATGAAGTCTCGTTTATGCAATTTTTTGTGTGTCAGTCTGTTGTCTGCTATGCTGACATCATGTGCTACAGCTACATTTTCTAAATACAAGGCAGTTGGGCGCGTTAAGACATATGACATTTCCAGCAATGACATACCCGAAGAATTTGATGGATTCAGGATGGCTTTTGCCACCGACTTTCATTACGAAAGTAAGTTTGACAAGGAGCGTCTTCCGGCTTTGACTAAGACTCTGCAAGGTCTTGATGTAGATGTGTTGTTGCTTGGTGGAGATTATAGAGGGCGTAATGGCGGCAATGTGGATGAATTGTTTTCGGAGCTGTCGAAGGTAAAGACTGAATATGGAACATATGCCGTTATGGGAAACCATGAAACAGGTAAGAACGATGCTTTAGTACGTATGGCTATGGATAAGTATGGAGTTATGTTGCTCGAACATATGACAGATACAATACGGCGCGATGGAGCATATATCTTGATTTGTGGTATCAGGAATCCCTTCGACTTGAAGAAGAACGGAGTGTCGCCAACATTGTCATTGCATGACTCCGATTATGTTGTAATGATTACCCATACTCCCGATTATGCCGAAGACGTTGATATCAGAAATACAGATATGGTTCTTGCAGGCCATACTCATGGCGGTCAGGTGAGCCTTTTCGGAAGATGGACTCCTGCAAAATTCTCGAAATATGGAAACAGATTCCTTACAGGCATGAAGAAAACATCCTCTGGTGTGCCTGTTATAATAAGCAATGGTATAGGAACTTCTCGTCGTGATATAAGACTGTTTACTCCTAGTGAGATAGTAGTAATAGAATTACACTCGATAAAAAAAGACATAGTAGAGTAAATAAGAATAAAAATATCTGTATTATTATAAGCTTCTGTAGATTTAAGTTCTTAATTTTGTATCGTAATAAAATTCTGACTAATGGAAAAAAAGTTTTTTTGTTCAGCAAGAACAAGAGTATTGTTTTTATTGTCTTTCTTGCTGTGTTCTAATGCTATATTTTTTGCTCAAGATTATCATAATATGATATACTGTGAAGACACTGCCTTTTATGCAAATCGAAAAAAAGAACTGAGAATAGATTTGCAGAATCTTAATTTCTTCAGAAACAACGAATATAAAGGTTCGTTGGTAAAAGGGTATACTCTCCCCGGATTATGGATAAGGCCTACGATATCTTATCAGCCTGTATCGAACATTAAGATAGAAGCAGGAGCTTATATGTTGAAGTATTGGGGACAAGCCGATTATCCGAACAATCATTATGGAAACTTGCCTTATTTCGAAGGTGAAGGAGAGCAGAAAGGTTTTCATGCATTGCCGTTTTTCAGAATAAGATATGTTCCTGTAGGAGGTGTGTCTCTCGTGTTGGGAGATATTTACGGGCAGAATAATCATGGACTGATAGAGCCCTTGTACAATAGAGAGATGGTTATGACTTCCGACCCTGATGCCGGTGTACAGCTTTTGTGGACCAACTGGATAATGGATTTTGATATATGGATAAATTGGGAGAACTTCATTTTCCAGGGTGATGACCATCAGGAAGAATTTACGTTTGGGGTTTCCACCCGCTTCAAGGCAAACAGACCGTTGGACTATGAAAAAGATTCTTATAAAAACAATCTGCATGTCTATTTTCCTCTTCAGCTTCTTTACAAACATAAGGGAGGTGAAATCAATACGTCTGCAACTTCGCGAAGCGTAAAGACATGCCTTAATGCTGCAGCAGGTGTAGGATTTGATATAAGAATGCCATTCAGGTATTTCAGGCGATTGAATGTTGAGGCTGATGCGGCATATTATTCTCAGCAGAAAGGAGATTTGTTTCCTTTTGAGAACGGTTATGGGTTATTTGGAAAGATTGTAGCCGATTTTAATGATATTCGTCTTACTGCCGGCTATTGGCAGTGTCATGATTTTGTGTCATTGTTTGGAGACCCTCTTTTTGGCGCAGTATCTGCATACGAAAAAGGACTTACATACAGAAATCCTAAAACTGCCTATATGAGACTGGAATACTCTCATAAGATAGCCAAAGGATTTACGCTGGGTGTTCATGCCGATGTATATAATACTTTCTCTTCTGATATGAGCAATATATCGGTAAGTGATGAGGTGTTGACTTCATCATATATTGGTCGAAGTGCAAATTCGTTAAGCTTCATTGCCGGAATATATTTAAGGACAGACTTCAGTTTCCTTGTAAAGAAATTCAAATAAGAAACATGAGAAAATAAGACACAAAAAAAGGTTCGTTAATACGAACCTTTTTGCTCTTCAGGTTGGACTTGAACCAACGACCCTCTGATTAACAGTCAGATGCTCTA
>JAHHQV010000085.1 GCA_020026175.1 Phocaeicola sp.
CTTTCTTTTCACCAGGTTTAATAATTGTTCCATCTGCCAGAACATAATCTTTTCCGGTATTGTTTGTCCATGACACCTTGTTAGAACTTGAACTACTTCCTATAGTGACTGTAGAGATATAATTATCAGACCATGTTCCATAATTCACAGCCCATATCTTGTCTTTGAATAATTCTCTTGCCTTAACGTTAAATGTGCTGACACCAACTTCGGTATATACACTTTCAGGAGCTTCTTCGTATTCCAGACCTGACTGACAACTACTAAAGCCAGCAACAAATACCGAAGCAACAAGGATTAACTTATATATTTTTTTTACAATCTTCATTTTTACACAGAATTTATATTAGTTATTATATCTGAAGTCTTTCCAACCCGGTGACTGCTGAATTTCTTTATAGTCTTTCAATGTAGTCAAAGAGAATGGTACAAAATAATATCTTACATCATCAAATTTTCTTTCATAATAGTTGTAAGACATCTTAAATGTTTCAAACTTAGGAGTGAAATATCCTTTTTCACCTTCTTTTACAGGATAACCTTGCTCTCCTATTTCTTCACTTTCCTTACCCTTACGGAAAATCCAGATGCCACGTGATGGAGTATTAAGCTCTTCTATAGTAGTTTTTCCATCAGCTTCAGCCCATCTCAACAAATCAAAGTATCTGAACCCTGGACATTCAAAAGCAAATTCAATTCTGCGCTGAAGTTTTATTTCATCCCACAAATTATGACCAGCTTCTGACTCGTTATACTTGGATAGACCTGCTCTTTCTCTTATCTGGTCTACAAAACCTTTAGCATCTGCTTTTCCAAGTTTATATGAAGCCTCTGCACAATTCAACAGAACCTCTGCATATCTTATATTAAAAAAGCAAGTCTGTTTTTGTTCTTTATTCAAAGTTCCATCATCATAAAAACTATCAAAATGAGAATACTTTCTTGAATAATAACCTGTAATAGTTTGAGTAGAAGCTCTGTTAATAGGAGCAGATTCTAATGTTTCTACAAATCTATATCCAGTATGTAGAGAACTGTATTTCTTCTCTCCTTCGGTAGTATTGTCAATCCATGTCTGAATCATATACATTTCCTGCTCAGGTCCCATATAAGAGCCGTCATATGTTATAGTAGAGTAGAATCTTTCATCTCTGTTTTCGTATATTTTTCTATAATCTTTACCTGACCCTTTTATTTCGCCTTTAGCATTAACAGCAATACCAAGTTCTTTAGCCTGTGAAGTTTCCCACCATTTTTTCCATTTTCCATCTTTATTATCTTTTTGCAGATAACAGTCTACAAGGTCTTGGGTAGGAAACAAACCTGAACGGTATCCCCATTGATGACTTTTATCTTTGTTTCCACCATAATAATATCCGTCCGGACCGTTGATGGCAGTTGGATTAAAACCTTCTCTATCCGATTTTTTGAACATTACAGGCCATATGGACTCCTTACATACATGAGCATTGCTTGCTGTAAACAAATCTGCGTAATCATCAACAAGACTATACTTTCCTAGTACTTCTTTTGCTGCTGTATATGATATATTATAATAATGTTCCGAGTTCTTTTCAAATTTAAAAAGACCTTTTGCATCATCCTTATATATTCCCTTGGCAGAAGCATCAGCCGCATTTGCAGCATAAAGAGCTACTCTTGACTTGAACGAATTTGCTACATCTGCATTAACCATTCCCAATTCAGGCTTTATTGTAGTTTTCGAGAAATAGTCAGCCGATGTTTTCAAATCTTCAAGAATTTTGTCGAACAAAACCTCACGATTGGTTTGTGGCACATATGTTTCATCAGAAACAGAAAGAGCCTTGTCTATATAAGGCACTGCACCCCAAAATTTCTCCATGTCAAAATATATATAAGCCCTGAAAAAGTAACATTCAGCCAATAACTGATTCTTCAAATCTTCTGTCAAGTTTGTAGATGTTGATATTTTCTCTATACCAAGATTTACCGCTCTAATATTTTTATATGCAGAACTCCAAGGAGCATTGAATACTCCGATACCAGAGTTTTCGTCATATTCACGTTGAGTAAACTTTGTCTGTCTGTAAGTGTCCCAATCCTGTTCGTAATTACCCTGACAGTTATCAGACCATTGCTCTGACTGGAATTTGTCACCAGAAGCAGACTCTGATATAAAATAGAAGTTGTTTACATAAGAGCGTGCCAATTGTGAGTTCTGCCAGAATCTGTCTTGGTCCACTGTAGTTGTAGGCTCTATTCCCAAAGGGTCACAAGCAACTGCTCCCAATAGCAATGATGTACAAAGTACACCTTTACTTATATTTAATATAAAATTTTTAGTAGTAATCATAAAATCATTATAATGTAATTGTTATACCTAATGTATATGAACGCTGAGTAGGGTAACTTCCAAGGCTACCGTTTGCATTGTAGATAGAAGCACCACTTGTAATAAACTCAGGATCTTGTAATCCCTTTAGAGGATATGATTTCTTTGTCCATGTAAATGCATTTGTAACAACAAAACTTAGGTCAAATCCTTGGATTACATTTACATTTTTAAGCAGGCTCCTTTTCATGTCATATCTCAAACTGATATTCTTAAACTTAAGATAAGAAGCATCAAAAGCCCAAATATCTATCATGTTATATCCCCATCCTTGACCTTCAGAGACAGGAAGTGGAAGTGCAGCATCTGTATCAGGATTGCTTGGTGTGTATGAATTTTGGAATGCGTACTGTCCATAATTCCACATAAACGACTGCTGGCTACGTAATGGAGAAGGCATTGCACCTGAAACTTTTGCAGCTCCCTGGAAGAATAATTCAAGGTCGAATCCGTTCCAGTCTGCACCAAGAGTCACACCATATTGTGTAAGTGGTGTAGTACCAGGATTGTTCAAGTTGGCATAATCACCAAGTGAGACTACACCATCACCGTTCAAGTCTACCATTACAGGTGTACCCAATGTAGGGTTACGTTTACTATGCAGCATTGAATTATACATAGCATCCCATGAACCGAATTTTCCGTTTGTAATCAATGCCATCTGATATACCGGATGCATACTTCTATATCCTATGTTGTCTAAGCAATGATAGTAATAATCTGTAGACTTGTCTGTGTGTCTTACTACTCTTTCATCCCAATAAGAATAGTTTAGCCCTAAACGGTATCCTACTTTACCAATCTTGTCTTGCCAGTTCAATGACAATTCAAATCCTCCTTTGCGTGAAGTAGTAAATGGAGCATTGATTTTAGGAACATTAGGCATACCTAAAATGTCTGTTCTTATCATGTCACCGGTCATATTCATCACATCACCTTTATTCAAATAAAGATATGTATCAAAGTTACCGCTAAGTCTTCTGTTGAAGAGTTCAAAATCAAGACCGATACCAAACTGCTTACTACTTGACCAACTCAAATTATTGGCTACTGATGATTCGTACCATCCTACATTACTAGACATGTTTGGACCGAAAAGTATCTTGCTACCGCTCTGAGAATACTGAGTAAGAAAAGAGAAAGGACCTCCTACTTCATTACCTACCAATCCAAAACCTCCACGTAATTTCAACATGTTCACAAGTTTAGGATTAACCAGATTCTTAAACCAATTTTCTTCTGTCATAACCCATCCCAAAGATATAGCCTGGAAATATCCCCATCTTTTATCAGGGCTATAACTCAACGAACCGTTATAGTTTCCACTATATTGGAAAAGATATTTGTTGGCATAGTCATAAGTAAAACGAAGAATATATGATGCAGAACCCCAATCTAGAGCTCTACCACCTATTGAATTCTTTGTAGCACCAAGGTCAAGCTGTGGAGCAAGAGTAGTAGGGTAACCTTGAGTTTGGGCAGATGTCCAGTTTTCTTTACGTACCTGACTCTGATAGTTCATCATTGCACCAATATTGTGCTTGCCAAACGAGCGGTTGTAATCCAACTGATAAATACCTGTAAGAAGCTTGTAATTATACCAAGCCTGAGAAAGGTATGCATTGTTAGCATTATAAGATGTAGTAGATGTTGAAGCCGGATTATCATATACACCTTCTTGGTCATGCGAAAAGCTCTTGTTCATATTGTAAGTTGTAGTGAAGTTTATGCTGGCACTTGCAGTCAAACCTTCTACCCATGGAATATTCCATTTCAATGCACTGTTCATCTGCAAACGATAAGCTTCTGTATTATTAAATCCTGTGTTCAAGAGTGCATCTACAGAACCTTTTCTTGGAAGACCTGTACTCCACTGAGCCGGACGATTAGGCATCCAGTTTCCATACATTGCATCATTAAATACACCTTCACCTGCCGATGGTTTCTTCTTGTTTGTAGTATTACCGTTAAGATTGAAAGTAAACTTAAGGCTCTTGTCTTTCAATAAATAAGCATCAGTATTAAGAATAAAGTTAACCTGTTCGTAATTATAGTTTTTACTGATACCTTTTTGGTTAAGATATCCCAAACTTGAATAATATTTAATACGTTCACCACCACCTCTAAGACTTACATTAGTCTGATACATAGGTTGTACGTGGTTAAACATATCCCATGGGTCATAAAAAGAAAAATAGTCCTGAATATTACCTCCCTGTGTCTTGAACGGATTGAACAAATCTTTTACATCCTGTTCAGAATATTCCATATTGTATTTCTGATTTACCATATTGGTTATTTCAGACATACCATAACCTTTCTGCCAAAGGTCACCCATATAATATTTTGAAAGTTGCTCATTATTGAATGTCGGATTTTCCTGAAAACTGGCAAGTTCTATTTCATTACGTGATTTGGCATATTCATAAGGACTCAAACCCTCAGGTCTGTATGAAGGAGTCATGACAGATATTTTCTGATTGAAAGTAATAGTAGGAGCACCGTCCTGTCCACGTTTTGTTGCTATCACCACAACACCATTAGAAGCACGAGGACCATACACTGCTGTAGCTGCAGCATCTTTCAATACAGACATAGAAGCAATATCATCAGGACGAAGCCTGCTGAAGAATTCATTTCCTTGTTCACTCTCCATTACTACATCGTCAATAACATAAAGAATATCGCTACCACCTCGTATCCATATCTTTACGTTCTCACCAGGAGCACCAGAACTCTGCTGAGTAATCACACCGGCTACACGTCCTCCAAGACCTTCACTGATAGAAGCAACAGGAAGCTTTGCCAAAGATTCCATCTTTACTATAGATGCAGAAGCTGTCATGGTCTTGGCTTTCTGTACTCCACCATAACCTGTTACAACCACTTCCTGCAAAGTCTGGCTATCTTCTTCCAATACCACTATTATTGGTTTCCCATCCCATCTTAATTCCTTAGTCTGATAACCAACAAATGATACTTGAATAATAGCACCTTTCTTAACATTCGGAATTTCAAAATCTCCATCCAAACCCGTAATGTTTCCACTTGTTGTACCCTTCACTACAACAGAGGCACCAATAATAGTTTCACCAGAGGCATCTTTAACGATACCCTTACAAACCCCAACTTGTTCAACCGCACTAACCGAAGGAGAATTAGTAGCTGAATACATTATCCCATGTGGCATACAAGCCAGGAATAATAGCGCGCTCGCCGACTTGACCTTTTTTAGCATAAAATCAAATTCTTAATTATTTTTTATAGTATTTATTTAATAATGTTTACCCATAATCCAAACCACAATAAATAAATTCAATACTTTTTAAGATTATAATATTATTATGTTCCTACAACCTTTTAAAGTATGATTTTTTTTAGAATAAACAACCTTAATATGAAATTAATTTTAACTATTATATAA
>JAHHQV010000086.1 GCA_020026175.1 Phocaeicola sp.
AAAACAGATTAGTTAATCGCACTCAAATCTGACAACCATTTTTAGAGATAGTCACTCTGTACCTTAGCCACGGGCCTGCCATTGAGATATGGTCGGTTGTACACTTTCCTTTGGTCTTTATAAGTAGAGGCATATCCTTCATGTCTTTCCCATCCCATGATGCGAACGGACTTAATATTTGCAGACGATCCGAATTTGGATTTAAGACGACTTCCACATCATTTCCTTCTTCCGATGGTGCAATGTATCCTTTGTCATCTACGGTAAATCCCATTTCCGGCAGTTTGTTCCCAGTAGGAGGGGTAAGTCTTATTTTCTCTCCTTTCTCGTTTGTAAGGCAATCTGTAAGAGGATTGAAACACAAGTCTCCCGCAATGGCCAGTGCTGTAGCAATTTCCGGCGATGCAACAAAGGCATGTGTATTGGGATTTCCGTCGGCACGTTTAGCAAAGTTTCTGTTGAATGATGTCACAATAGAATTTGCTCTGGTAGGGTTGTCGGTCTCCCTCTTCCATTGTCCAATGCATGGTCCACATGCATTGGTCATAATCACGGCTCCTGCCAGTTCAAAGTCTGCTATCATTCCGTCACGTTTTGACGTGCAGTATACCAGTTCCGAGCCTGGATTAACAAGCAGAGGTGAAGCCATTTTCACCCCTTTTGCTTTTACTTGCCTTATCAGAGACGCTGCTCTGCTTAAATCCTGATAAGAAGAATTGGTGCAAGAGCCTATTAGTCCTACTTCCATTTTTTGTGGGTATCCGTTTTCTACTACTTTTTGTTTGAATTCTGATATAGGGCATGCAGCATCCGGAGTGAAGGGACCATTTATGTATGGCTCTATAACCGACAAGTTAATTTCTATAATCCTGTCATAATATTTTTCAGGATTCATATAAACTTCCTTGTCTGCTTTTAAGTCTGCTGATACCGATTGTGCCATTTCTGCGACTTCTTTTCTGCCTGTTGCTTTCAGATAATCGTTTATTTCGTTGTCAAAAGGGAAAATAGAAGTCGTAGCACCAACTTCGGCACCCATATTACAAATGGTAGCTTTACCTGTAGCCGAAATAGATGAAGCACCTTCCCCGAAATATTCTATTATTGCGTTTGTTCCACCTTTTACTGTGAGAATACCTGCAAGTTTCAGTATCACATCTTTTGATGAAGCCCAGCCGTTGAGTTTTCCTTTTAGGTTTACACCAATTATTTTAGGCATTTTCAGCTCCCATTCCATTCCAGTCATTACATCTACGGCATCAGCTCCACCCACACCGATGGCTATCATGCCCAGTCCTCCTGCGTTGGGGGTATGTGAGTCTGTTCCTACCATCATACCACCGGGGAATGCATAATTCTCCAGTACGACCTGATGTATTATGCCTGCTCCAGGTTTCCAGAATCCTATACCATATTTTGAAGCTACACTTTTAAGGAAATCATAAACCTCTTTGTTGCTTTTGTTGGCAATAGATAAATCAATTCTGGCTCCCTTATATGCTTGAATCAGATGGTCGCAATGAACTGTAGCCGGTACAGCAGAAGTGTTTTTCCCTGAATTCATAAATTGTAGCAGTGCCATTTGTGCTGTTGCGTCTTGCATGGCTACCCTGTTAGGACGGAAGTTTATGTAGTCTTTTCCTCTTTCAAACTCTTTAAGTGCATATTCTGAGTACAGGTGGCTATAAAGAATTTTTTCTGCTAAAGTCAAAGCTCTACCCAGTGAAATTCTTACATTGTTTACTTTAGTATTATAAGCAGCATAGAATTGCTTTATCATTTCCAAGTCGTATACCATAATTGTTTTGTGTATTATTGTTGTTCATGATAGCAACATATAAATAGATGAAATAAATCAGATTTTATAATGTTGTTGATTGCAAATATCATGTTTTTTATTCTATATAAGAAATGAATTAGTGTAAAAATTCTTTCAAATTGTTATAAATTATAGTAATTTGCTTATTATGTGTCAAAATGATGGGACATATGCAATAATATATGATATAACTATGCATTAAATATAGAATAAGTGTTATTATGATGTTGTAGGTGTTTGATGTATCACAAATTCTTGGATATGTGAATTTTGATGCTAAAAGTGATACGTCTTTTGGCTATTGTAAAAGGACTGTATCTTTAATTTCCAATCTTGTCTTTTATATGGAATATTGTGTCATTTTGTTTATTGTCTGTTTGGTTGCATTATAGAAAACATGGAAAAACCGGAATATCGGTTTTCAGATATTCCGGCTTTTCCATGTTCCTTACTTATATAATTCGGTTTGTTTTAATGCTTCAGCATGTTTTATTTCATTTTATGTTAAGTTTATTCTTGAGTTCTTTTGTCAATGCGTCCTTATGTATCATTATGTAAATGGTTTTTGCTTTTACGAAACTTTCTGACATATTCAAATAACCTCCAAAACGGTTTCTTTCAGTTCCCCATGAGTTTTTCGTGATGTAGTATCTGGTACCGTTCTGATCCTTTGCCATTCCTGTTATGTGCATCAGATGATCATCTGTTGTTGTAAAAGATTCGTATCCTGCCTGTCTTATTTCTGGAGTGACATTTATTTCCGGATAAGGATGTTCAAATTTATATACCTCTTGCAGTCTGTCATATGCTTTCATGTTTTCAAATCTTGCTCTGTCGGTTCCGCTATAGTCATCCATGTTGTTAACTTCGGGGTTTATGGCAACCCCGTTTGTAAACGAAAATCCTTTTTCGCTGACATCTCCATCCCAGCATACAGTAAATCCGTTGGTCAAGGCATAGTCGGCAGCCGAAATCATTTCATCCAATGGAATATTGAACATTTTTGCATGCTCCCAATTGTCTGGTATTTCCAATTCAAATTCATTATAATAAGGTATGTGCGTAAAACTGGTAAGCATTATATAGTCATCCATATTCAATCCAAGGCTTTCTGCAAAACTTTTTGGGGTATATTCTTTTCCTTTATAGCTGAATGTTTCAGGAAGTTTACCCATATAAATGTCAAATAAACTGTTTGTCAGCTCCTTGTATTCTGGACTGCGTTTTTTCATCTTGACAGCTTGTTCTGCTATGCTTTCCATATATCCAGCCAGCTCGGTGTGGTTGTGATTTTTCGAATCATAGTTTATTCCGTTGTAAACCTCTTCTGGAACGATACCAACCTGACTGAATGCAGTCATCCAGCTTGGGGAAATACTTCCTTGCCCAATATTTCCTCTTCCTTGGCGGAGATAGTTGTCATTCAGCTGGTTCATGTATTTTTGTCTCACTATGAACATTTCTGACAAATCGTACTCTCCTTTTCCCATTCTCAGAAGTTCGGCTTCCATAAAAGAAGTCGTAGCAAAACACCAGCATGTTCCTGTAGCTGCTTGGTTTTTAACTGGGGTTACTTTTTGTGAAACGATGGTAGTAAACTGGTATCCGTTGTTTTCTTGTGCACCTACTATTGATGAAAGCATCATAAGTGATGCCAAAGTGAAATGTTTCATTCTCATAATTATATTATTAAATTTCTATTTCATTTTAATTTTATGTGTGTATTGGTGGTTGATGATAATCTACGCTGCCTGTCTGAAACATAATTTGTTGTCTATCCTTATTTTATAAGTCATATCCTGGCAATTATCTTCTGGTTTTTGTATAGATATCCTGCTTTATGAGATATATGTAATAAAACTGAGGAGCTTTAATCTTTGTAAGAAGATTGTCGACTGTGCAAAGATACAATTAATAGGTCAATAAGTATAACATTATGTTATTAATATCTATGCTTCTATTGCAAAAAAGTAATTATGCTTTATGGGTAGAATGTTGGTATAAACGCAATGTATTATTTGTAACTGTAAATTGCTTGTAGTACATGCTAAAAAAACGACTGGTCATTCTTTCTAAAACGATTAGTCGCTTTTGATAGAATGACCAGTCGTTTGAAATCGAATTTATGGGCTTTGTTATTGAGTAGCTTAATTACCATATAGTAAAGTCGTGAAAGAATCCGCAAGGATATAGAAGAAACAAGCTCAATTTAGCAATGAATGATGTCAATGGTATGGTTCACGAACTTGTATTATGGCTGTATATTACATAAAAAATAGGTTGGACATACTAATGTGCATTAAAGACGGGCAAAGGTGAGTCATAACATTGCATAAGTGGTGTTTTCTGAGTCATACTAAGTAAAAGTGTACAGTTCTTTTTTACAAGTCTGTCCATACTAATCTTTGATTATTATAGTTATTATTAACAGCTAAAGGAATGTAACTGTAGTTAAAAAAATTATCGTTTTGCGCTGATATAAAGTCTTTTTCAAAGACATTTCGTAATATTGCAATTGCTGGTTGACTATACAGGACAGTAATGAAATGACAATTAATAAATAGTAGTATGAAGAGGATTGCTTTATTATTAGCAGGCCTTGGCTTTTGTTTGTTGAGCCAGGCTGAGGAGCCGGTAAGGGACTTATATTTTGCCGGATACAAGGTCGTATTGATTCCATCGGATACATTCCGCATAGAAGTGGAAAATCCAGAACTTGGAATGCAGGAACTGAAGGATGGGACACTGTCGTTCACACTTAAGGATACAAATGGAAAGATGCCGAAAGATGTGGTACGTGTCTATACCAACGATGTTCGCAGAATAAGTATGATTTATTCTGAACTGAAGGTAAACAAACCATTTTCAGTAGATTCGCTCAGTGTGTCATTGGCTGCCAATTCCAAAGGGACGATGAACGTAAAGGCTAAATATCTGCAGGTATCAGCTGCAGCGGGAAGCCAGTTTACCCTAAAAGGAGAAGCGGATGTGCTCGATTGTATGACAAAAGGTAACAGTCATGTTAACTTGCAGGGATTGAAGGCTAAGAAGAAGCAATGTAAAGAATAGCAGACTAAATAATAGAATGTATTTATATTATATAATGTGTACAATATTCTATCAATATAATTGCAATATCAAAAGCATGTTTTATAACGCCTTTGTATTCAGTGATTTGTCTAAAAAGTGATATTTTTTTTAGAAAAAAACTTTGCATAAAGTATTGCATAAATGAAAAAAGTCTGTACCTTTGCATCCGCAATCGAGAAACAAACGATGGCAAACAAATAGCGATAGCTCTTTGAAAGATTTTAGATAAACAAACAGAAATGTAGTACAATACGATAGTTTT
>JAHHQV010000087.1 GCA_020026175.1 Phocaeicola sp.
AAAACAGATTAGTTAATCGCACTCAAATCTGACAACCATTTTTAGAGATAGTCAATATTCGAATGGTTTTGCTCGTTGCTTTTGTGTCATCCTTAATGAAATTTTAAGTTGTACAATACAATTTCGCTTGAATAAGTTACCCCCTTCGCTCCGTCTCCATTACAGAGAGTTCTTCACTACTACGAGGTAATCCGCCCCTGCATCAGACATCAGTATTTCTACCTTGTGTTTCTTTCACTTGTGTATTTTCCTTTGACATTCTGAAACAGGTTTCTATGTTCCGACAATTAGCCTACAGACAAATCATGCCGCCTTAACACCGTACATCGAATAAGCAGCAGTATAGGTATCTCTTATTCTTATCCAAGGTTTGTGGTGAAAACCAAGTTCTGATGTAGTCTAACGCACATTTCGAGGCTTCATCAGCGGTTCACTTCCGTTCATCTTTTGTCTGCCTACCTGACTATTTTTTTTATAGCCTTTTAACAAGTCGTTCACTACAATATCTTTTCAGATAAAGCAGCACTTGCCGGTTTACTACCGGTACCTATTTACCGATAGTGGAAGGTCTGCTTCCATCTAATTGTCAATTTTGAGTTTAAAAAGCTCAACATAGCACACCACCACCGTACGTGCGTTTCTTTATTATGGACGCCATCCGAGATACTCGTTCCAAAGAGTTGGATACCCGGCACGTCTCAATCTGTCGTTGGTAATAGCACGACATGTTATCCAGCTAGCAGCTATTTGCCAGTACCCTAGAGAGTATTCCCCCATTCATAAGCCTTTCCTTTAGGAATGCCACATTTAATGAGGTAGGAGATTCTCGTTTAAGGACTCTTCCAAGATTTCCATATACACATACGTATACGACGACGTAACCATTCATCAGTCTCTAAAAGAAGCCGTTTCATATTTGCCAAGTGATAGTATCCTATCCACCCTCTTATATACTCCTTAAGTTTTCGTTTTCTCTGCTCGTACTCCATACCATTGCTACGACCTGTCAATTCCTTGAGTCTAGTCTTCATTTGGACTTTTGCTTTGGGATGAACACAGAGTTCACACTTGCCTTTGAAGATGTAGAAAGAGTATCCCAGGTATTTTATACCCCTTTGACATACGAGACTACCGTCTTCTCCTTGTTGACATTCAGATGGAGTTTATCCTCTATAAATCGAGTTATCGACTCCTTGGTCTGTATAGCTGCTTTCTTGCCTTTGCAAAATATCATCGAGTCATCGGCATAACGGACAAATGGATGCCCTCTCTGAGTAAGTTCCTTGTCCAATTCATTAAGCATAATATCGCTCAACAACGGACTAAGTGGTCCTCCTTGCGGAGTTCCTTCCTCACTCATCTCAAACATTCCATGATTCATTATCCCACTTCGAAGGTATTTGTGTATAAGACTGACTACCTTTCCGTCCTTTATGGTTCGGTTGAGTATTTCTATGAGACGACTATGATTCACCGTGTCGAAGAAACGTTCGAGGTCAAGGTCAACTACGAATTTGTAGCCTTCATTGACGTTTTTCTGTATCCTTCGCAAAGCATCGAGGCATCCACGTCTTGGGCGGAAGCCGTAGCTGTTAGGGCTAAATTGAGGCTCATGGATTTGTGTCAGTACTTGGTTGATGGCTTCTGCACTAGTCGGTCTACCACTGTTGCTATGCCCAACAGACGCTTTTTGCCGTTGTCCTTAGGTATCTCTACTCTACGGACGGGATTTGAACGATAACTGCCGTCCATCAGTGAGCATATCAGACTATTCTTGTTAGCAAGAAGCCACGGAAGGAGTTCCTCACATGACATTCTGTCGATACCGCCACATCATTTGTTTCTGACCACGACCTTATAAGTTTTGTTCAGATTCGCAGGAGAAAGAATAGTCTCTAACAGACGCTCTCTGTCGAATGGTACTTCCACGACATTGTCTTCAACCATCCATATGTAGGTCTGCGCTTCCTCATACCATTCGGATTCAGTCCTAGCTCTTTGAGGGCAGCCTAAAACTTCGGTTTTAATATTTTGCATTCGTTCCAACATACGGTAGTTTTCAATTATTATCGTTTTAATAAAGTTCGGTCCTTCACAACATCTCGACTTGTTGCTACTATGACCTCTGCTGACTTCTCACGGCTAGCTTTATTCCAATGGTTTTCGATGTACTCACTATTCACCCTCGTCCGTGAGACCTCCTCGGATAAGGGTATTAACTTTCCATCTTATGTCTGCTTCATTTACACCGACTGCTCCGAATAGCTATTGGACTTTGACTTGTCATGTTGTCTCATCCGCAGTCAAATGCCTTATATGAAGTTTCTGTTCATCAGACCAGATGTTTGCCGCCAGCTTCCTTCAGATTCCACCTCACGATGGACACCCTTGCTTTTGGCTGTATGATTCCCGCTATTATGGCTTATTAGGGCTTATTAGGGACTTGCACCCGTTAGCTAATAATTATGCCGAGCATACTACATAAAAAAATCCCCCTATAAAAATATAGGAGGATTTTATCTATGAACTTTATAATTAAGCTTCTTCTGCAACTACTTCAAAAGGAATTTCTACAGAAACTTCTTTGTGTAGTTTTACGATAGCTTTATACTGTCCAACTTCTTTAACTGAATCTTTAACTACGATAATCTTACGATCGATGTTATGACCCAACTTAGCAAGTTCGTCAGCAATCTGAATATTACCTACAGAACCATAGATAGCACCAGTAGAACTTACCTTAGTTGCAATTGTCAAAGAAACATCCTTCAAAGATTCAGCAACAGCTTCAGCATCTTTCTTAATCTTTTCCAATTTATGAGCACGCTGCTTCAATTCTTCTGCCAACATTTTCTTTGCAGCTGGAGAAGCGATAACAGCCTTGCCAGTTGGAATAAGATAGTTACGACCATAACCAGACTTAACAGTTACAATATCATTCTTGTAGCCTAAGTTCAATACGTCTTCTTTCAATATTATTTCCATACTCTTATTCCTCCTTTAATTATTTCATCATATCAGTTACGAAAGGTAGCAAAGCCAAGTGACGAGCTCTCTTAACAGCCTGTGCAATACGACGCTGGAACTTCAAAGAAGTACCTGTAATGCGACGAGGAAGTATCTTACCTTGTTCATTCAAGAATTTCTTCAAGAATTCAGGATCTTTGTAATCGATATACTTAATACCACTCTTTTTGAAACGGCAGTATTTCTTCTTTTTAACATCTACTGAAGGTGGAGTTAAATATCTGATTTCCGATTGTTGCTGTGCCATGATTAATTTTCCTCCTTTTTAGTTGATTTAGCATTTCTTCTTTTTGCAGCATATTCTGCAGCGTACTTATCCATCTTGAAAGTCAAGAAACGGATAACACGTTCATCACGACGATAGTTTACTTCAAGTTTCTCGATTACTGATGGTTCAGCTTTAAACTCGATCAACTGATAAAAACCTGTAGATTTCTTCTGAATTGGGTAAGCCAATTTCTTCAAGCCCCAGTTTTCTTCATTGATAATCTCAGCACCTTCCTGTGTCAAGATTGCTTTGAATTTCTCTACCGCTTCCTTCATCTGAGCGTCAGACAAAACGGGAGTTAAAATGAAAACGGTTTCGTATTGATTCATACTAATTCGTTAATTAATTATTAATAAAAATTTTAATTGCGCTGCAAAGTTACTACTTTTTTCTAATATACAAACATTTACGACTCTTTTTTATTAAAAATCATGCAATTCCAATATTTAATAAATGTCTCAAGACCAATATTATCCCCAAAAAACGATTATATACAAGAAGAAATGATTTTTTCCGAATTTAATATATTACAACCATACATCAACATCATACATTGTTTTATAGACATTGAATTTCCTTCATCATCAACTTGAATAAATTTTTTATCTTGATATAAAAGACTGGCAACCACAACAAGATTCATCCTATATCTCAAACATAATCTTAACATCATGTCATCACAAAAAATCACGCAACAACCAGCCACTCCTATGTTTATAATCAAAACATCATTTTATATCAATTCCACAACCATAACAAAGGCCTATCAGGCATAAAAATAATCACTTCACAAATAATACATTTACCCAAATATATAGTATCTTTGCATAGTTGTATAAACAATAATTATATGATAGAACAATTTAACTTCGATATCCAGCTCATTTTCGCTATTCTAAACGGAAAAGTTTCTGCTGCAATAAACAGAAAACTCATAAGAAACTTTCGACAAAACGGATTAGAAATAACACCAGAACAATGGACCGTGCTTCTATTCTTATGGGAAAAAGACGGTGTGACACAACAGGAACTATGCAATGCTACATTCAAAGACAAGCCCAGCATGACTAGACTTATAGACAATATGGAAAAGCAGCATCTGGTTGTGAGGATTTCTGACAAGCACGACAGAAGAACCAACTTAATACATCTTACAAAAGACGGTAAGGGGATAGAGGACAAAGCCAGATTTGTTGCAAATAAAACATTAAAGGAGGCACTTAACGGATTAACGCTCAAAGAACTTGAAATAAGCCAGGAAGTACTCCGCAAAATATTTACAAACACCAAAGACTGACACATAAAAACTGGCACAATAAAAAACAAATGTATGTGATTTACATTTTTTTTCGCTAAATAATTTTCATGAATAAAGAATTATGCTTTAATTTGTAACCAATAACGAATAAACCATAAAAAGAAGACACACATGAAAAGCTTATTGAAGAATTTAGGAGTGATATTGGTTATCATCGGAGCAGTTATTCTTATTTCTTGCTTTGCAACAAGTAATGTAAATAACAATACTTTGTTAGGAACTTCATTAGTTCTTATCATTGCAGGTTTGATTTCTTATATCGCAATCAACAAACGCATTACTGATTAACAAAATCAGTACATGAATAAAAATAAGGCTACATCAAAAACATGATGTAGCCTTATTTTTATATAATAAAGCCAAAGACTATCCGTAACAATGCCGTCAATAAATGGATAGTGTGATACATAATCACAGACTAGCCGTGTTATAAGGGCTCACCCGATAAACATGGGGGACATCAATCTATATTTTGCATAAAAGTTA
>JAHHQV010000088.1 GCA_020026175.1 Phocaeicola sp.
CACGTGATTTGTAATCTCGGGGTCGTTGGTTCGAATCCGACAAGAGGCTCAGAAAAGTCAGATTAATTATTTAGTTTGGCTTTTTTTATTATTGGTCACTATTAATTAATGATCCCAATTAATTTGAAGAACTCCGTTGGCGAAACTTAATTGTTGATTCAGCCAACGGAGTTCTTTATTTTGTATATTTATTTTATATATCTATCAAGTAGAACCCAACTACATTTGCTTGTAGTTTTTTGCAAGTCCGCCTTCGCTTGTTTCTTTGTAAAGTGATGGAAGATCGTGCCCTGTTTGTTTCATTACTTCAACTACCTTGTCAAACGAAACACGATGATGTCCATCAGTAAACGCTGAATAGATATTGGCATCTAGTGCTCTTGCTGCTGCGTAAGCATTTCTTTCGATGCATGGTATTTGTACCAGACCGCAAACAGGATCGCATGTCATTCCAAGGTGATGTTCAAGTCCCATTTCTGCTGCATATTCTATTTGCGCAGGGCTTCCTCCGAAAAGTTGGCTAGCAGCAGCAGATGCCATAGAACATGCAACTCCTACCTCTGCTTGGCATCCTGCTTCGGCTCCAGATATAGATGCATTGTGTTTGACGATATTGCCTATTAGACCTGCTGTAGCCAAGGCTCTTAGAATTCTTGCATCACTGAATTCTCTACTTTGTTGAAGGTGATATAGCACGGCAGGGACAACACCACAAGATCCGCATGTTGGTGCAGTTACAATTTTTCCTCCTGATGCATTTTCTTCGCTTACGGCAAGGGCATATGCAAAAACAAGTCCCCTTGAACGTAGGGAGTCTTTATATCCCAATGCACGTATATAGTATGATGAAGCCTTTCTTGGTATATTAAGAGGTCCAGGCAATACACCCTCGGCGTCGAGTCCTTTAACAATTGCTTCTTTCATGGTATGCCATACTTCACCTAAGTATTCCCATATTTCTGGTCCTTCACATTGTTCTACATATTCCCAATAACTCTTGCCTGTATGTTTGCACCAGTTAAGGATTTCATTCATGCTGTTCATGTCGTATATATCCTTTGACATAGGCATAGTCTGTCCTTCTTCTGCCAAAGCTCCACCTCCTACACTGAAGACAGTCCATTCGTCTGTAACTTTTTTATCGGCATTTAGCGATTTGAAAGTCATTCCGTTAGGGTGAAATGTGAGGAATACATGAGATTTCCATATTATTTCCACTGGTGCATGAGGCTGCAAGGTCTCTATTATAGCAACATCAGTCATATGTCCTTTGCCTGTTGCAGCAAGGCTTCCATAAAGAGTAACTTGAAAAGAAGCAGCTTCAGTATGCTTTTCTAGGAAGATCTCGGCAGCCTTTCTTGGTCCCATAGTATGGCTGCTTGATGGACCTGTTCCTATGCGGAACAATTCTTTGATAGATTTCATTGTATGTAATATTTATGTTCTTACTAAATTAAAAATTAACGACAGTCAGTCCGGCGCCGCCAAACTGTACATGTTCGTCGTGAAAACTTGATATTCCCGGAACTGTGGAAAGGTACTGTCTGATAAGGGTCCTTAATATTCCCGATCCTGTTCCGTGTAAAATTCTCACTCTTGATACACCTACAAGTATAGCATCGTCTATAAAATAAGTTACGGCCTGTATGGCTTCATCAGCTCTCATTCCTCTTACATCTATTTCATGTTTGAAGTTAAGTTTCTTTTCGTACATGCTGTCTTGCGTACTGCTGCTTACGAAGCTGGCTTTTGTATTGGCCGAAGTGCTCTGTTTTGTAACTTCTGCATGTTCAAGTCTGTCTACCTTTACATTTGTTTTCATGAGTCCAAACATCACGACGGCATTTTTACCGTTTATTTCCATTACTTGACCTACACTATTCTGACCTTTTATTCGTACATTATTTCCACATGCAATAGGTTTTACTTTAGGAATATATACAGGTTCAGGCTTTTTGTTTGCTTTTTGCTCCTTTTTATCTTTTTTGCGTTCCTGTTTCTCCCGCAGCTTTTCCATTTTTTGAGCTATCTTGTCTTCCAAAGCAGCTTTTTCCAGTTCTTTTACTTCTTTTTTGAAATCAGTCAGTTCCTGTCTGGCATTTTTGGTCTTTTCTTTTTCAGCCTGTGCTTCTTTGATAATTCTGATAGTATTTTCTATCTTGGCGTTCGATTCCTGTAGTATTATTTCAGCATCATTTTTGGCCTTTTTTATTATTTCCTTTCTTGCCTTGTCTAGTTCCGTAAGTTCTTTCTCATACCTTGCTATAGTATCTTCCATCTGTTTTTCTCTCTTACGGATATTCTGTCGTTTGGTTTCCCAATAACGTTTATCTCTTACTATATCCTGTAGATACTTGTCGCTTTGTATATATTCGCTGCCTACTATTTCGGAAGCGTCTGCTATAACTTCTTCAGGAAGACCGATCTTTCTGGCTATTTCTACAGCAAATGAACTTCCTGGATTTCCTATCTGAAGTTGGAACAATGCTCTCATTTCATGTCTGTCGTACAACATGGCTCCGTTTATTACACCTTCGTTGTCTTCGGCATAATGCTTTAGGTTCTGATAGTGTGTGGTTATAACACCGAAAGTCTTCTTTGAATTGAATCTCTTAAGTACAGCTTCTGCTATTGCACCACCAATCTGTGGTTCTGTACCTCCACCGAATTCATCTATTAAAATGATACTCTTGTCATTGCAGTATTTCATCATATTCTTCATGTTTGTAAGATGTGAAGAATATGTACTCAAGTCGTCTTCAATGCTTTGTTCGTCACCTATATCGATAAAGATACTTCCGAAAATACCTACATGGCTTCTTTCATTCATTGGTACAAGAATACCACATTGCAACATATATTGCAATAGCCCTACTGTTTTAAGGCATACTGATTTCCCTCCTGCATTAGGACCGGAGATGAGCAATATTCTGTTTTGTACATCAAGTGAAATTTCTAGAGGAATCACTTTTTTGTCGTGTTTGGCCAAGGAAATCTGTAGCAGAGGGTGTATTGCATCAAACCAATCTATAATCTGCTTGTCTTCTAATGCAGGTTTTGTAGCCTTTATTTCCAGACAGAATAAAGCTTTGGCTCTGATAAAGTCTATTTTCGCAAGAAATTCGTATGAAATCAGGATAGAAGGGATGTGTGGACGAATTTCCTTTGAGAACTCAGTAAGTATTCGTATTATTTCTCTTCTTTCTTCTCCTTCAAGTTCTCTGATACGGTTGTTTGCTTCTACAACTTCTGCAGGTTCTATAAAGACAGTCTTTCCTGTTGCAGATTCGTCGTGTACGATACCTCGTATCTTCCTTTTCATTCCAGGCACTACAGGTATCACCAGACGTCCGTCTCTCATGGTTGGAGTTACATCCTTGTCTACAAAGCCTTCAGATTGTGCCTGTCTTAGTATGGAATTCAGGTTTCTTGATATGCTTCCTGCTGTAGCAGACAGCTCTCTTCTAATCTGTAGCAGTTGAGGAGAGGCATTATCTTTTATTTTGCCGAATTTGTCAAGAATACCGTTTATTCTGCTTATGAGTTGAGGAAATACAATGACATCTTTTGTCAGGTCTGTAAGATGTGGATAAAGCGAATTGTTTTCTCCACCTTCATTGTCATCGTCAGACTTGTTTAAGAACTTGACAATATCTTTTATCGTTTCTAATGAACGTCTCAAATCAAAAAGTTCTGATTCATTCATGTACAATCCTTCTATCTTTATTCTTTTTAAAGAGGAACGTACGTCGAAGAAGTTTTGATTTGGAAAATCATCTTCTCCGTTCAGAATCTGAGTAAATTCCGTTACTTGTTCTAGAAGCGTGTTTATAGTAAGAAAATCGTCATAGAAACTCATTTCGTCTACTTTTTCTTCTCCAAGAGTACACAAACATTTATTTTTGATAAGAGTACGTATCTTGTCAAAATTTATTTTTTGTTCGAAATTAGAAGGATAAATCATCTGTTTAAGCTTTCAATAAATACTATTAATCCAGCTACAAAGTTACTATAATGCAAAAATATTTCAAAAAAAGTTCCCAAAATATTTGCAGATATAAAAAAAATACCTACCTTTGCATCGCTTTGGAAAAATAAAGCACTTCTAAACAGAAGTTTTGGAGAGGTGGCAGAGTGGTCGATTGCGGCGGTCTTGAAAACCGTTGTACTGCGAGGTACCGGGGGTTCGAATCCCTCCCTCTCCGCTGAAACTGAAAATAAGGCTGTCAAAACAGCATTCAGATTAGGAGTTAAAGCACCGTAAATCAATTGATTACGGTGCTTTTTTCGTATATGCACTTTTCAACGTGAATACCATTTAGCATAGGTTGGGGCTCACCCGATAAACATGGGGGACATCAATCTATATTTTGCATAAAAGTTATA
>JAHHQV010000089.1 GCA_020026175.1 Phocaeicola sp.
CGGTCGGCGGTTTCCCCGAAGACGCAACCCGACTTCCGGAGTTTTACAACGGCACTTACGAATACCTCAAGTCGATAGGGATGGAGGAGATATAGCTGGATAACAAGGGACTATTGCGAAAAGATCAAAACTACATAATAAGTTGATTGATAATGTAATATAAAATTTTAAAAAGTGTCGTTTTTTTCGAAATAGTGTTTTATATTCCTTCTCTGTCATAACACCTTTGCGTTGTGGTTATGATTCAAAGGTCGGATTAATAATTAGTTTTCACTGCACTATTGTTTCCGTTTTTACTGTACTGTTGTTTCCGAATTCACTGTACTATTGTTTCCGTTTTTACTGCACGCTGGTTTCCGATTCCACTGCACTTTTAATTTCCGTTAACACTTGGGAAGGTCTGTGTCATCAGCTATCAGGACTGAAGGCAATGTACTCTTCCTATAGTCCTGCCGACAGGTTACATTTGAAATCAGTTTTACTGTTATGCGGTAGATGATATTGCGCCAGTCTATATTGTCTTGAGACATGAAGGAATATAGCATGTCCTTTTTACCTCCGAACATTCTACTTAAGACTGAGCCTGAATAATTGAAGGCATTGACCACTGAAAAAAATGGCATGAGAACAAGAAGCTGGAACACCTGCAGATTGGTGAGCTGGCAATTTTCACGTTTACGACCTCCGAGGTCAGCATTACCCAGATGTAGAGATTCCACAAGCTTGTTAAAGGTAGAAACAACGAGCGGAAGACGATTTTTATTGAATAAATTACAGATTTCTGATGGAATATTAGTATTTTTGCTCATGGCTTTAAGTATTGAGTAGTTATGTTTGACGACATCTAATTTACTCATTTTCCATAACATATGGGGTACTTAAAGCCCTTTTTATTTTACAAAAAATCTAAATCAGAAACTTGAGTTACTACAACAGACATCCCCAAATATTTGAGAACAATTCATTCTGTCAAAGGGATGACATTAGAAGGAATGTTGGTTTTTCTTATGAAGAAAGATGTATTTAATTATGCAACCCTTTTACCTCAAGCATATAATGCACTAACACCAGAAGGGCAGGAACAGATGAGAATTGTATATGTCGCTTGTACACGCCCCAAGAAGTTATTATGGATAGCAGTTCCTGCTGAGGATGTCGGCGTTTGGACTAAGAAACTTTTAGAGTAATTACAAAGAGAGAATAACTTATGGATCAGTCATGGTTTGAAATGCGGGATCTAAGAAAGCGCAAATTGGATAAGTCAGTTTGGGTTCCACTAAGAGCTGAGAAAGAAATTCGAAATTCAGTTCGATTTGGCTTTATTGATTATACTGAAGAGTTTATTGGATATGGCTCAATAATGGTGCCAATAGATAAACAATCTTTTACAGAACAACTAGATTGGACTGATGTTGGAATTAGTCATACTCACAGTTGTTCATTTCATGATGATAAATATGTGCCTGCCGATGTTTATTACAACGATGATTTAGAAGGAGTAAACTTGGTTTTAGATCAAAGCTTTGACAATAATCTGGATTGTAACGAATGGCATCTTCATCAGGACTTGGTTATAAGCTTAGGACTAAAAAGAGAAGGCGATATTTGGATTTGCCCAAGCAAAGGGTATGTAGAGGTTGCCAACCTTGAAAGAAATCAAGAAGGAAGCCCAATATTATTGCAAATCAAGAACCAGTTTTTAAAAGATTACCTATGTGCTAGAGAATGTGGATTATATGTAACTTCTTATTTTAGCAGGGATAAAATTTACGAAAATTTCCCCGTTCTCTCATGGAAAGGATCTTCTAAAAATGAAAAAGAGGGACGAGATTTTTGGGAATGCAGAACATTAGAAATACATGAAGGGGGATTCCCTTTTGGACAAAAAATAGCAGTTTCTAATGTTGGAAGAATTGACATTGACGAAAATGAGGATGTTCCTGATATGACTTCTTTCCCAACAGATAAAAATGTAAAATCGGATTTTTTTGAGAAAGGTTTTCAAGGGAAGAAATTATATAGAATCATGTCTGAACTTTGGAAATATGAATGGATAAATCCTGCGAAGTCAAGTCCTATTATTTTAGGAGATGAATACCCCATTGATATATATTATATTACTGATGCAGAAGGCACGAAAGAAAGTGGTAATAGCCTGACTAAAGGAGGGAAATGGCTTTGGTTTAAGCCAGAGCTAATTTCAAATTTATTGTCTGTAAGAGGCAGTTTCTTGAACTGGTATACTAGAGACACCGGAAGTGTTTCTTGTGCTCCGAATGGAGGAATTCATTTTGGTGTGAATGATTTAGGATTAATTACTGTTTATGCGAAAGATGTTGGATATTTGCCCGAGTGGCAACAACAAATCTGGGCGGGGTTCAACATCGCTCCAGAAGGTGGAATATCTAAAGAATTACATGTGGCCCAGGTTAAAGCAGAACCTGCATCAACCCTTGCTCCTGAGGCTTTTATAGAAAGAGTAATAAATGAAATAAACGAAGAAGCTAAAAAACAATTAGATATTCGCTTTTTTAGAGGTCATCACTCCATTGGCGAAATAATTAAGTCAATTAATAGATTTAGGGCTATTGATGAGAAAGGTCTATTTTCCCTAGCAAAAGATATTGCAAGAATAATAGTGGATGATATCGATATAGAATCTGTTCAAAAAATTGCAGTTCCTCCTAAAAATACAAAATGGGGTTCTTTGAAAACAATTGAAAATCTATTGGCAATAAAGATTCATTCGGAAGATGCTAGAAAAATTCTAAGTCCTATTGTTGGCGTTTATGAATTAAGACATGGCGATGCTCATTTGCCAAGTAGCGATATCGAAAACTCTTTTAGCTTAATACAAATCGACAGAAGTTTGCCTTATATTACTCAAGGCTATCAGATGATATATGCGTGTGTAGATAATTTGTATGCAATTCTTCGAATCATTAAAAAATGGAATACTAAAAAATAATTATGTCAAAAGTTGCAGGTTACTTTTTAATCTTAAATGAAAGCAGGTATTTCTCTTTTCAGGGGAATATATATGATAAATTTGCCGAACCTGTCCCAGAATTCAGTCATCCGAGGCATGTCCCATTAGTCTGTTTTATTGCAAATGTATCTGGATTTATAACTCATATAGGACAGGGAAAACGTGGCGTGCGTGCAGGAACAGACTTACGAAGACTTAATATAGAAAATATATTTGAACTCAAGAAGCCTGTTTCTGCTATCGAGATAGCTAATACTACCGGCTCTAGGGCGAAATCGCATCTGATTAATAAGATAAATTCTGGAGGGCTATTTTCTCCTAGAAGCTTTGAAGAATTTCTTAGTGCATTCTTGAAAAAATCCCCTGAAACAAATTTATTCTTAGGCAAATACTCCAAAAGTAGGCAATTAAGGATTTCAAGACTCTCTAAGAATGTAAAGAAATCATTAGCAGAGCAAAAGGAAGCTGTGTTAACAGCGATGAATATTGCCGGAATAGATAAGAGTAATGCACAAGGGTGGGATTATGATGAGGCTGAAAAGCCTTCATCGTTTCTTGATGGTATTGCTCAAGTTAGACTTCGGGAGGATTCTATGATAATAAATGATTTATCGAACATTCCGGGCTTTGATTTAATCAAAGCAACAAAATATTCATCTTCAGTATTTAAAAATAATAAAACACGTCTCACGGTCTTGCTGGCAAATAGATTACCATTAGAAAAACTTTTAGGAACTGATTTGATTTATTTCAATGAAGATTTTAAATGCTTTATTATGGTTCAATATAAAACCATGGAAAAGGAAAGGGGTAAATTTGTTTTTAGGCTTCCTAATTTCCAATTTACAGAAGAGATCTCTCGAATGGATTCAATAATCCATTCCTTAAAATCAATGAATGGAAATGGATTAATACATGATTATAGATTTAATGAGAATCCATTTTTTGTTAAGATTTGCCCAAGGTTAGAATTTGACCCTGATAATGTTGGCTTAAGCTCTGGAATGTATATACCTCTTGATTATATTAAAATGCTAGAAAAGGATGAGTGTATTAAAGGAGAACGTGGCGGAAAAGCGATTAGTTACGACAATGTTGGAAGATATTTAGATAATACAGGATTTAAAACAATTATAGAAGGTGGATGGATAGGTACAAATCAAAATCAATCCTTATTGATTGAAAAAATAATCAAAAGTATTTTAGAGAATGGAAAAACGGCTATTCTCGCAATCAAGAAGAAGCTTGAAAACGATATTATTTTTGAACAATTTGAAGAAAATGAAGAAGAATCAGATGATTTCGATGACACTGTCCAAAATTTTGTGTAAATGAAATAGGATTCAGTTGTAAGTTTGTCCT
>JAHHQV010000090.1 GCA_020026175.1 Phocaeicola sp.
AAATGATAAAATACCAGCACTTCGCCTATGGACATAAAAAAAGGAGTACCGCTGTACTCCAACCTTTGTTAACCTTAAATCTAATACTATGAAAAACACAATGCAAAGGTACTGACTTTTTCGAAACCTGCAAATAAAAGCATAAAAACCCCGCGCTTTATAACATTGTTTAATTAAAGCACGGGGTTATGTTAATTAAAATGCTCAGATATTTACATTCTATTTAGTTCTTCAATTTCCTTTGCAGCAACAGATAAAGCTTCGTTTATGTTACTACATATATTATCTTTACCCAAAAGCTCGTAGAATCCAGATCTTTCAAGAGTCTTGTGAACATTTTCATTTACTCCCGAAAGAATAATAAGTATATCCTCTTTCTGTGACATATTACACAATGTAGTAAGATTGTGTATACCAGTTGAGTCAATGAAAGGAACCTTACGCATACGTATGATACGAATCTTAGGTCTGTCTCCCAACATCGACATCATATCTTCAAACTTAGTCGCAATACCAAAGAAGTAAGGACCATTGATTTCGTATACTTCTACACCGTCAGGAATTATAAGATTCTCTTCATGAACTTCCATGTCTGACTCCTTATTAGGATCAAGTTCATTTGTGATAACAGAAATCTGAGTAGTCTCCATAACTCGTTTCATAAACAAGACACAAGCTATGACAAGGCCAACCTCTATGGCAACAGTAAGATCGAATATAACAGTAAGGAAGAATGTTATCAACAATACAGATACATCCGACTTAGGATTCTTTAAAAGGCCCATAAACACTCTCCATCCACTCATATTGTATGACACTATAACCAATACACCGGCAAGACAAGCCATAGGTATATATTGAGCCAATGGCATAAGCAACAACAAAATAAGAAGCAACACAGCGGCATGTATAATACCAGCTACAGGAGATTTTCCCCCATTGTTTATATTTGTCATAGTACGTGCTATAGCACCAGTAGCAGGAATACCTCCGAAAATAGGAGAAGCGATATTGGCAATACCCTGAGCTATAAGTTCTGTATTAGAGTCGTGCTTGTCACCTATCACACCGTCGGCCACAGCAGCAGAAAGCAAAGACTCTATAGCTCCAAGAACAGCTATTGTAATTGCAACAGGGAACAAGTCTCTTACAGCTTCCCAGTCAATAGAAGGAACAGAAGCAGTAGGCAATTCGGCCTTTATGCTAAAACGGTCGCCTATTGTATCAATACAGTCAATACCGGCATATTGCTTCAATAAATACACTCCAATTGTCACAGCCAAGATTGCAATCAAAGAACCTGGAATCTTTTTAGAGAATTTAGGTGTAATGGCTATTATAAATACACTTAATGCACTTACAATGAAATTCCACCAATTCACCGTATCGAAATGCTTGAAATAAATCATCCATTTTCCTATAAAATCACCAGGAACTTTTTCTCCACCGAAATTCAGACCGAAAATATCAGCAATCTGAGTTGTAAAGATAGTTACAGCAATACCACTTGTAAAACCTATAATAATAGGATAAGGGATAAACTTTATCACAGTTCCAAGCTTAAAGACTCCCAAAATAACCAGTATAATCCCAGCCATCATTGTAGAAACCATAAGTCCACTTAAACCATATTGCTGTATTATACCATAAATAATTACAATAAAAGCACCTGTAGGACCTCCTATCTGAACCTTGCTACCACCAAAAAACGAAATGATAAAACCTGCTACCACAGCAGTGATTATACCCTTTTCTGGACTAACACCTGATGCTATACCAAAAGCGATAGCCAATGGCAACGCTACAATACCGACAATAATACCGGCCATAAGGTCTGTCATAAAATCGGATTTGCCGTAGTTCTTGAATGTAGAAAACAGCTTTGGATGAAATTCAATCCCTTTCATAATACACTTCAAATTATTTTAATAAATATTTTTTTGCAAAATTACATTATTTCTGCCATATAACATATTTCCACAACAACATATTTTATAAAATAGAATACAAAGTTTAAAATATCGTAATTTTAAATTTGTAATAATTACAAATTTGAATAATTGTTTTATCTTTGTAGTGCAAAAGAAAAAAATGAATTATAACCGATATAAAAAAATTACAATTATGGGAAAAAGCATTAAAGGAACTAGAACAGAAAAAAATCTTGCTACATCATTTGCCGGTGAATCACAAGCAAGAATGCGTTATACCTATTTTGCAAGTGCTGCAAAGAAGGAAGGTTACGAACAGATTTCAGCAATCTTCACCGAAACAGCAGATCAAGAAAAAGAACACGCAAAACGTATGTTCAAGTGGCTTGAAGGAGGAATGGTTGAAATTACTGCAAGTTTTCCAGCAGGTGTCATAGGCACTACTTTAGAAAATCTGAAGGCAGCAGCAGCTGGAGAAAACGAAGAATGGACACTTGACTATCCTAAGTTTGCAGACATAGCAGACGAAGAAGGATTCCCTGCTATCGCAAAAATGTATCGTGAAATAGCTGTAGCAGAAAAAGGACACGAAGAAAGATATCAGGCTTTCGTGAAAAATATAGAAGAAGGCAAAGTATTCAAAAAAGACGAAGAAACTGTATGGCAATGCAGAAACTGTGGATATGTTTACATCGGGACAGAAGCTCCGGAAATCTGTCCGGCATGTCTTCATCCACAAGCTTACTTCGAAGTAAAGAAAAACAATTATTAATTTTTTGAGTATAAAAGGTCTGATTAGGATATTATTTCAAATCAGACCTTTTTTGTCAAAATACCAAACTTATGGTATTGATAATCCTTTATAATCTTATCATTTTTGCAGAAAATAATTTAAATCATTAAATCATGAAAATCTATTCAATAAAAGGACGTGAAATACTAGACTCACGAGGAAATCCTACTGTAGAAGTTGAGGTGTTACTTGAATCAGGTGTAAAAGCAATAGCTTCTGTACCATCGGGAGCATCAACAGGCGAAAACGAAGCTTTGGAATTAAGAGACAAAGACCCTAAAAGATATAACGGCAAGGGAGTATTGAAAGCAGTAGAAAACATAAATAAAGTAATTGCTCCAGCTCTGATAGGATGGTCGGCGTTAGAACAGCGTGCCATCGACAACAAGATGATAGAACTAGACGGAACAAAAACAAAATCAAATCTCGGAGCAAATGCTATTCTGGGAGTGTCGCTGGCTGTAGCCAAAGCTGCTGCCGAATATCTGGATATACCTTTATACAGATATATAGGAGGTGTAAACACTTATACTATGCCTGTACCGATGATGAACATTATAAACGGAGGCTCGCATAGTGATGCACCTATAGCTTTTCAGGAATTTATGATACGCCCTGTTGGAGCACCTTCATTCAGAGAAGGACTCAGAATGGGAGCCGAGGTTTTCCATTCGCTTAAAAAAGTTCTGCACGACAGAGGACTGAGCACAGCTGTGGGTGATGAAGGTGGATTTGCACCTGCATTGAACGGAACTGAAGACGCACTGGAATCTATCATCTCTGCTATAAAAAATGCAGGATACGAACCTGGAAAGGATATTATGATAGGTATGGACTGTGCTTCTTCTGAATTCTACAAGAACGGAGTATACGACTACACTATTTTTGAAGGAGAAAAAGGTAAAGTACGCACCTCGGACGAACAAATTGACTATCTGGAAGAACTTATATCAAAATACCCTATCGACTCTATAGAAGATGGTATGAGTGAAAATGACTGGGATGGATGGCAGAAACTTACAGAAAGAATTGGCTCGAAATGTCAATTGGTAGGTGATGACCTGTTTGTTACCAACGTAGAATTCCTATCAAAAGGTATAGAAAAAGGTTGTGCAAACTCAATCCTTATCAAAGTAAATCAGATTGGCTCTCTAAGTGAAACACTTGATGCCATTGAAATGGCTCACCGTCATGGATACACAAGTGTTACATCACACAGATCGGGCGAAACAGAAGACTCTACAATTGCGGATATTGCTGTGGCCACAAACAGCGGACAGATAAAGACCGGATCATTAAGCAGATCGGACAGAATGGCCAAATACAACCAGTTATTGAGAATTGAAGAAGAACTTGGAAGTCTGGCTACATATGGATATAAAAGAGTAAAATAAGCAATTTTGTTATATGGGTTATATAGTGCTGCAACCTTTTTTTGGGGTTGCAGCACTTTTTTTGAAAAAAAAATCCTTTTACTATTGCATTTTAAAAAAAATATAGTACCTTTGCAACGCAATTGAGAATAAAGCAATATTGTAAAAGTAAATTGGTGCGTTAGTTCAGTTGGTTAGAATACATGCCTGTCACGC